>PNIK01000061.1 GCA_002877985.1 Thermodesulfobacterium geofontis
GCCAGATTGCAGAACTTGGGATCTATCCAGCTGTTGATCCATTAGATTCTCAGTCCCGTATTTTGGATCCCAATATTATCGGATGGGAACACTATACAGTAGCTCGGCAAGTTCAGCAAGTTCTTCAGAGATATAAGGATCTTCAGGATATTATTGCTATTCTTGGAGTGGAGGAACTCTCTGAAGAAGATAAAATTATTGTTGCTCGTGCAAGAAAAATACAGAGATTTCTATCTCAACCTTTCCATGTGGCTGAACATTTTACAGGAACTCCTGGAAGATATGTAAAATTAGAAGATACTATAAGAGGATTTAAGGAGATTTTAGAAGGTAAACATGATGAACTTCCTGAACCAGCGTTCTATATGGTTGGAACTATTGAAGAAGCTGTTGAAAAGGCTAAGAAGATAATGGAGGGCTAAATGGCTAGGATTCTTCTTGAAATAGTAACACCTGACAGAGTAGTGGTTAGTGAAGAAGTAGATATAGTTACAGCACCAGGAGTAGAAGGAGAGTTTGGAGTTCTTGCCAATCATGCTCCTATGATAGCTGCGATTAAAATTGGACCTCTTCATTATAGAGTAGGTGATAAAGAAGAATGGGTAGCTTTGAGTGGAGGTTTTTGCGAAGTCTCAAAAAATAAAATCACTTTTTTAGTTGAAGCTGCAGAAAAAGCGTATGAGATAGATGTAGAAAGAGCTTTAAGGGCAAAGGAAAGAGCTGAGAAGAGAATTCAGGCATATTTAGCTAAAACAGAAGAAATAGATTATGCAAGAGCAAGAGCAGCTCTTCAAAGAGCCTTAACAAGACTTTATGTAGCAGAAAAGGCTAAAAGAGGAATTCCCAGATAATTCAAATAGCCCCCTTTTCTGGGGGCTGTTTTATGGAAATTTCTTCCAAATCTCAAATAAGAATTTTTATTTTTGAGCTCAGAAAAAAATATTCTTCTGAAATCTTAAAAAAATTCAGTTTACAAATTTGCAAATTTATAGAGGGACTTCCCTTGTACAAAAAAGCAAAAAGTATAGTCTTTTATTTTGCCAAAGAAAAGGAAGTTTCTTTGGAATATTTAATAGGGAAAGCCTTTTTAGAGGGGAAGAAGGTATTTTTACCTAAAACTTGGCTTGAAGAAAAAACCTTAACTTTTCATCAAATTTTTAGTTTTGCAGATCTTAAACCAGGACCTTTTGAATTACTGGAACCTCCCTCTAAAAATCCTGAATTAAAACCAGAAAACTTTGAAATATTGTTTGTTCCAGGAGTTGCCTTTGATCTTGAAAAAGGAAGAATAGGTTATGGAGGAGGGTTTTATGATAAAATACTGTGTAAAACAAAGGCTTTCAAAATTGGAGTAGCCTTTTCTTTTCAAATATTTGAAAAACTCCCTTTAGAAAAATATGATCAAAAGGTGGATATAATTGTAACAGAAAAGGGTATTATAAATGAACTTAAAAACTGAGCTTAGAGAAAATTATATAAAAATATTGGAAAATGTACAAAAAGCCTGTGAAAAATCAGGGAGGAAAATTGAAGAAATAAAGATTTTAGGTGCCTCTAAAAAACAAAGTCCTGAAAAAATAAAGATAATTTTTGAATTGGGAGTTAAAATGTTTGGGGAAAACTATGTTCAAGAGGCTGAAAAAAAGATTTTAGAACTCAAAAATTTTCCTATAGAATGGCATTTCATAGGTAGGCTCCAGACAAATAAAGTAAAAAAAGCCCTAGGTTTATTCTCCATGATCCAGACCTTGGATAGAATAAATTTAGCTCAAGAAATTCAAAAACAAGCAGAAAAAAGAGATTTAAGAATTCCGGTATTAATTGAGATAAACATAGGGAAAGAGCTTACTAAAGGAGGTGTAGATCCAGAAAAATTAGAAGAATTTATAGAGGAGATAAAAAAGTTTGATAGAATAAAAATCAAAGGTCTTATGTGTTTGCCTCCCTATGAAGAAAATCCTGAAAAAACCCGCCCCTATTTTGCAAAAATGAGAGAAATTTTTGAAAAAATAAAACCTTATATGGATTCAGAATTTAGAGAACTTTCTATGGGTACAAGTAATGACTATACTATTGCTATAGAAGAAGGAGCAACTATTATAAGAATTGGAGAGGCACTATTTGGTAAAAGAATTTAAAGCCCCTATTTTTATAATTACCTCAGCTTTTATTTTGGGACTCTTTTTAAGTTTTTACAATTTTCCAATCTTTATTTTTATTTTATTTATTCTTGGATATTTTACCTATACTTATTTTTTCAATAAAAATTATTTTTCTTTAAGTTTATGGCTTGCAAGTGTTCTTATTTTTTATTTGGCAGGTTCTTTTTATTTTAAAAATATCTCTGGTAATAAATTTGAAAAAGGGAAGGTTGAATTAGTAGCTATTATTAATAAAGTTGAACCCTATTATTATGGATATTTAAACACTGCCTTTAGTTCTTCATTAGGAGAATTTATATTTAAAACAGACAAAAAATATTTTTATCCTGGACAAAAATGTTTGATAACTTTCCAGATTAAAGAATCTTTTGATTATCTTAACCCTTTTTCTCCCGAAAAGAAAAGAATACTTTTGGTAAAAGGAATAGAGGAGGAATTAAAGTTTTTGAAAGAAAAAGGGTTTGTATGTGAAAAAGAGAGGAATTTTAATTTAGAAAAAATTAGGTATAAACTCTTTGATTTTTCTGAAAAATTATCAGGAACTGCTAAAGGGCTTATTCAGGCTTTAGTTTTGGGGATTGAATATAATTTTCCTGAAGAATATAAAGAAAAGCTGAAAAATCAGGGACTTTATCATCAATTGGCAATATCAGGCTTTAATTTGGCTATCCTTTTTGGAATATTTTATCAGCTTTTTTATCACATTTTGAAATTTACACCACTTATAAGAATAGGTTATCCCTTGCAAAACATTTCCTATTTACTAGCTTTACCAGGAGCATTTTTGATTTTGCTTTTTTCTGGATTTTGTCCCCCAGCTTCTAGAGCCTTTATATTTTTAACACTTTTTATATTGAGCAAGTTATTTTTTAGAAATACTTCTTCATTAATATTACTATTTTTGACCGCATCCTTAATTTTAATTTTTCAGCCCTATTTAATAGGGAATCTCTCCTTTCAGCTTTCTTTTGTAGCAACCTCAGGGTTAATAATAGGTGATAGGCTATATAAAGTTTATTTTAAGGATTTAATTCCCATTTCAAATATAATTTTAAAAACTATTAATCATATATTTTACCTATTATTGATTTCTTTTACAGTAAGCTTCTTTGTATTTCCTTTTATAATTTATATTAATGGATCTTTTCCTTTAACAACTCCTATTAATAATATTATTGCTACTTTTTTTTGGAGCTTTATTTTTATTCCCTTTTCTATTTTTATAGCTATTTTATCCTTTTTAAATGAAAATATAGCATTATTTTCAGCTAATATTTTAGCTTATATCTTTGATTGGTATATAAAAATTCCTTTATTTGAATGGGTATATAAAATTAATCTTCCTATCAATTTAACTATCTTTTTTTTGATTATAAGTTTATTAATTTTTATTTTTTTAAATCAACTTATAAAAAGTTATAAAAAATATTTTTTATGGTTTGCAATTAGTTTTGGATTTTATTCATTAATTTATTATCTTTATACTAAAACATTTTATATTTTAATTTTTGATGTAGGAAAAGCTAATGCAAATCTGATAAAAAATGAAGATTATTTTATTCTAATTGATACAGGACCAAATTATTTTAAAGATTTTAATTGGACAAAAGTTTATTTGCTACCTGTTTTAAATAAACTTGGTATAGAAATGATAGACCTTATATTTATTTCTCACCCTGATCTTGATCATAGTGGAGGGTTAGAAACTTTAAGAAAATATTTTTATGTAAAAAAGGTAATTTCAGGAAATTTCAATTTTGAGGATTGGGAAAAAACAAATATTTTAATTTTACCAGATCCTATTGAAAACCCAGAAGCTTTGAAAATAAAAGAGGCAGAATTTTTCCTTTTTCCTGGCAAAACACCCTATGAGGATTTAAATAGAGAAAGTTTGGTTGTTTATTTAGAATATAAGGGTTTGACTGTTCTTTTTCCTGGAGATATAGATAAAATGAGATTTTATCGTATGAAAGAAAACAGGGAATTACTTCCAGTAGAGGTTTTAATTTCTCCTCATCATGGATCAAGATATAGTATAGATGAGAATATTATAAACTGGTTAAATCCAAAAGTGGTTTTAACCTCAGGAAGAGGGAAATATTTTCCTCATCAGGAATATTTAAATATTTTAGAAAAGTTTAATAGACCTCAATTTTCTACAGAAAAAACAGGGGCTATTTTTATTTTTCCCAAAAATGGTTATTTTTTAATATGTTTTGAAAAGGAAAAAAGAAAAAGTTTTTTATTTTCAGCCCTCTTTCCTTTTATTCCCTTATATTATGAGGATAGGTTTTGTAAAAAATTTGATTACCATAAAGAATTGTAATATGTTAAAACTTGGAGGGTTAAATATGATGAAATTTGAGGCCTTTGAACATGGTGCAGATATAGGAATAAGGGGATACGGAAAAACACTTTCTGAGGCTTTTTCAAACATTCTAAAAGCTTTAGTTACTTTATTGGTAGAAAAAATAGATTGGAAAGAAATAAATTTAAGAGAAAAACATTCTATAAAAGTTGAGGCTGAATTTTTAGATGAACTTTTGGTAATATTTATAAATAAAGTTTTAAGTCTTTTTTATCTTGAAAAAGTTCTTTTTTTTGAATTTAAAGGAGAAATTGAAGAAAAAAACGGAAAATATATTCTAAAAGGAGAGCTTTTAGGAGAAAATTATTCACATGAGAAATTTGGATATGGAGTAGAAGTAAAGGGAGCAACCTTTACTATGGCTGAAGTAAAAAAGGAAAAAGATCTTTGGGTGGCTCAATGTGTAGTAGATGTTTAGATGTTAAAAATTAAGATAGGAGTTAAAGAAAAGATTATGTTTAAAATAGCTATTGTAGGAAGACCAAATGTAGGTAAATCTACACTTTTTAATACCCTTATTGGTGAAAGAAAAGCCATTGTCGAAAAAACTCCGGGAGTTACGCGAGACATGATAGAGGATTATGTAGAATTAGAAGATAAAAAAGGGGCTCTTCTTATAGACACAGGAGGTATTAATTGGGGCGGAAAGGATTTTTTTAATAGGGCTGTAATGGAAGTAGTAAATAAATGTTTAGCTGGGGCAGATTTAATTTTATTTGTAGTTGATGCAAAAGAGGGATTAACAAGTGAAGATTTAGTAACTGCTGAATATTTAAGAAAAAAGAATAAAAAGGTTATTCTGGTAGTGAACAAAGTTGAAGGAAAAGAAGATGAAGAAAGAGCTATAGAATTTTATAATTTAGGGTTTGAGAATATAGTTTTCATATCTGCTAAAAATCAAAAAAATATTACTCAACTAAAAGAACTTATAAAGGAATATGCTAAAGATTATTTAGAAGAGATCTCAGAAATTGATGTAATCAAAATCGCAATTATAGGAAGACCAAATGTAGGAAAGAGCACCTTAATTAATAAACTTTTAGGTTATGAAAGAATGATTGTTTCTGAAATTCCAGGAACAACAAGAGATTGTGTGGATGTATTGTTAACCCTTCCTGAAGGGAAAAAATACCTTTTAATAGATACTCCTGGAATAAGAAGAAGAACGAAGATTGATAAAAGAGTAGAAAAATTTAGTGTAGATAAAGCATTAGAAACCATCAAAAAAGTGGATATAGTTCTTTTTATGATAACTGCTGAGGAGGGAATAACTAATCAGGATCAAAGATTATTAAGACAAGTACAAAAAAATTATAAAGCTTGTATTCTCATAGTTAACAAGTGGGATTTATTTGATGATAAAAGAGAAGCAGGGAATCTAATGCTGGAAAATATAAAATATGGTATCAGATTTATTCCTTGGATACCCCTTTTAACAATTTCTGCAAAAACTGGAAGAAGGGTAAATCAGATTTTTCCTTTAATTGAGGAAATTTATAAGCAATATAACACAAGAGTAAATACTGCTACAGTAAATAAAATTTTAGAGGACTTAAAAGAAAATTATACTTTTAATGTTAAAGGCAAAAGAGTTAAATTTTATTATGCTACTCAGGTGGATGTTAAGCCTCCTACATTTGTAATTTTTACTAATATTAATCCTGATGATGTTCCTAAAAATATAGAAAAATTTATAGAAAATAATTTTCAAAAATTTTTAGGGTTTAATAAAGTTCCAATAAAAGTAGTTTTTAGGCTAAGAGATTAAAAATTATTCTTTGGAAATAGGGGTAGGTTCTTGAAATTTAACTACTAAAGTAATTCTTCTGTTTCTTGGGTCAAAGGGATTATTTTTAAATAAAGGAAAATTATCTGCATATCCCGCAATGGAAATTATTTTTTCAGGAGGAACTCCGTTTTTTTCCAATTCCAACATAGTAGAAAGGGCTCTTGCTGTTGAGAGTTCCCAGTTTCCCAGTTTTCCTCTTCTTGAAGGAACAGCATCAGTATGTCCTTCTACTTCAATGGTTACAGGTCTTTCTCTCAATTCTTTTGCAAAAAATGCTAATATTTTTTTAGCATCTGGAGTTAATTCAGCACTTCCGCTGTAAAATAAGGGCTTATTAACAAGTTCTATTATTTCCAAACGAAGAACCTTTTTTTCTTCTTCAATATTTATAAGAACGTGTTCTCTGAGAGACTTCAAATTAGTCTCAATAATTCTTCTGAAATATTCAGCCTCACCTTTTACTGGTGGAATTTCTTGGGAAACAGTTGTTAATTTGGAAGAGGTTATTTTCCCACTTTTATAATATTCCATAAGCATACTTATTCCTGCTTTTTGAAAGATGTTAAATTTTTTAAAATAAGCAGCTATTTGAGCTTTTTGTTTAGGTTCCATAATGGTAATTAGCCACATAAGTAGAAAAAAAGTCATCATTCCAGCTAAAAAATCAGCATAAGCAACTTTCCAAGAACCTCCATGATGTCCAGCAACTATTTTTTTTACTTTTTTGATAATAATGGGGGGAGTACTCATTTACTTATTTTTTTCCTCTTATTAAATTTTCTAATTCTTCAAAGGAAGGTCTTAAATGAGGAGAAATATTTCTTCTTGCGAATTCAACTGCTATTTGGGGAGCACCACCTCCAATGAAATGAACAATGGCGATTTTAATTACATTTAAATACTCTCTATGTTGTTCACAAAAAAATTCCATTTTTTGGGCAAGAGGAGCCATAATTCCATAGCAAGTTAGTATTCCAAAAAAAGTTCCAGCAAGAGCTATAGAAAGGTGATGTCCCAATACCTCAGGAGGTTCATCTATTTTCCCCATGGTTAAAATAATTCCCAAAACAGCAGCAACTAAACCAAGTCCTGGCATAGAATCAGCTAATTTTTCCAATCTTTCTACAGGATTTTTAAATTCCTGATAAACTATTTCTATTTCATTTTCTAAAAGAGCATCCAATTCAAAATGGGTAATATTAGTGGTTAAAATAGATCTAAAGGTATTTTTTATAAAATCAATGGCAATGTAGTTATTTAGTATTTTGGGATAGGCAGAGAAAATTCTACTTGCTTCTGGATTTTCAATGTCTTGTTCTATAGAAATTAAACCTTCCTTTTTAATTTTTCTAAAAATTTCGTTTAAAAGAAGAAGTAATTCTATAAAGTCTTGTTTGGTATAAATTTGAGGCTTAGTAAGAGCTTGGATAGCTCCTTGAAAAACGCCCTTTAATGCAGGACCAGAAGAAGCAATAAATAAAGCTCCAAAAGCTGCTCCATATATGATCATCCATTCAACAGGTTGGATAATCACAGAAAAATTACCACGTTCAAGTGCATAACCCCCAAACACACATACTATTACTACAAATAATCCCACTGCAGCAGGCATTACTCAGACCTCAACTCCCTGATTAATTCTCTCTCTTTACAAAGAATAAAATAACTCAGTTTTTCTTTTATGTCTTTAGGAAGATTAACAAATTTAATTGCCACTTCATAAATATCTTCTCTTTTTTCGCATCTGAGAACTTCGCCATAAAGATAAAAACCTACAGGTTGATAAATATCAATTACTGTTTTTATTTCTACTAAATCACCAATTTCGTAAGGAGTTTTAGAAGGAAACCTAATTCCCTTTTCACTGATGTTAATTTTTTGAAGAGGTAAATCGTTAAAGCCTTCTTTTTCTCGTGTTAAAATACTTATTAAATAATCTAATTTTGCATTAATTAATTTGAGCCAAGAATTTAAACCCTCATCTAAGGTATCCTTTAAGGGTATATAAGAGAAAAAGGGTATATCTCCTATTATCCGGGCAATTTTATTTTCTGCTTCTTCAGGAGATATTTTTTGTGCCTTAAAAGGTAAAATCACATCTATTCTAACGACTTCTCTTTCCATAGTTTCTACAATTATTTGTTATAAAATTCGGAAAAAATAAAAAAAACTTTAATTAAGAAATATAACTTAAAATTTTTAGAAAAATTAAATTTTTATTACATTATATAGGGAATTTTAAATCTTGACAAGAGAAAAAGATAAATAATAATAGTTTTTAAATTTTTAGAAATCTTTTTAAAAATAAACTTATTAGGAGGTGTCATATGCATCATGTAATTTATGTAGTCGGTCACAAGAAACCTGATACTGATTCTGTTTGTTCTGCCATTGTATTTGCCTATCTCTTGAATGAATGGAAAAAATCTGGTTGTAAGATTATGAAAGTTGAAAAAGAAGCTGTTCCTGTAATCCAAGGAGAACCAAATGCAGAAACTAAATTCGTTTTGGAAAAATTTGGTGCTAAAGTTCCCGAGATTATGACTGATGGAGAAGGTAAAACAGTTGCTTTAGTTGATCATTCAGATAAAGTTCAGAGTTTAGATAATATCGATAAAGCTGAAATTGTGGCAGTGGTGGATCATCACAAAATTGGAGATGTAACAACTCCTAATCCTATTCTTTTTGTAAATTTTCCTGTAGGATGTACAGCAACTGTTTTAAAGTTTCTTTTCGACAAAACAGGTGTTGCTCTTCCTAAGGATTTGGCAGGGCTTCTTTTAGCCTCAATTTTGAGTGATACAGTAGTTTTTAAATCAGCTACTACCACTCCTATGGATAAAGAAGTAGCAGAAGAATTAGCTAAAATTGTTGGTATAGATGATATAGTAAAATTTGGTGTCGAGGTAAAATCTAAACTTTCTGATGTTTCTGGAATGACTGCAAAAGATATTATTATGAGAGATTTCAAAGATTATAACATGAGTGGTAAGAAAGTAGGAGTTGGGCAAATTGAACTTATAGATTTGGGAATGGTAGAAGGAAGGTTAGAAGAGATCTATAACGAATTAAATAAAATCAAAAGTGAGGGAGCCTATCATACAGTTGTTCTTATGCTTACTGACATTATGAAAGAGGGAACAGAATTGATGGTTATAACTGATGAGCCTAAGATAATTGAAATTACCTTTGGTAAAAAATTAGAAGGAAAAAGTGTTTGGTTGCCTGGAGTGATGAGCAGAAAGAAAGAAGTTGTTCCTCCTCTTGAAAGCCCCCTAATAGTTATAAATAGTTTCAATTTTTAGACTTATATCTACTGCTTTTACAGAGTGAGTTAAAGTTCCTGAAGAAATATAATCAATACCAGTTTTAGCAACCTCCTCTATATTCTCAAATTTTATACCTCCTGAAGCTTCAATTTTTATATTTGGTTTAACACTCTTTATCATTTTTATTGCCTCTTTCAGTTTATCAGGTGGGAAATTATCTAAAAGGATGATATCAATTGGTGCTTGGGAATTCAAAATAGTTCTTAGTTCTTCTAATGATTTGACTTCTATTTCAACCTTTAGATAATGAGGAAGATTATTCAATTTTTTAATAACCTCTTTTATTCCACCTAAAGCCTTAATATGATTATCTTTTATTAATATTCCATCTGAAAGTGAGAATCTGTGGTTTTTACCTCCACCTATTTTTACTGCATACTTTTGGAGAATTTTTAAACCAGGAAGTGTTTTTCTGGTATCAAGAAGTATGGTACAGTAAGGAGTTAATTTTTGAACAATTTGGCGGGTATAAGTAGCAATTCCACAAAGATGTTGGAAAAAATTAAGAGCCACTCTTTCCCCCTTTAAGATATTTTTAATATTTCCTTCTACAAAGCCCAATTTGGTTTGAGCTTCTACCTCTGTTCCTTCTTCAACCTGCCAAGTGATTTTTATATCTGGATCTATTACATTAAAAACCTCTTCCACCACAGGTTTACCGCAAATAACAAGGTTTTCTTTGGCTATAAAAAATGCTCTGCCGTAAAGTTCTGGAGGAATTAAAATTTCAGAAGTAATATCTCCGAAAGGTAGATCTTCGCTGAGTGCTAATTTCACTATCTCTCTAATTTTCCACCTTTCTAACATTTTTTTTATTTTTTATTTAAACCTCTGGAAAAATAAAATATAAGTCTTAATTTTTATCATAACTTAAGGAATTAAAAAGTAAAGTTTTGTGGGGGGATTTTTGATGGAAGAACTGGTGAAGGAAGCTCAAGTGAATACTCAAAATGAAGAACCTAAAGAGGAAATACCAAAGGAGGAAATAGAGTTAAAAAAGAAAGAAGAGGAAATAAAATATTGGAAAGATCTTGCTTTAAGATATGCTGCTGAACTTGAAAATTTAAAAAAGGCCTTCAAAAGAGAAAAAGAGGAATATTATAAATTTGCCTTAGAAACTGTTTTTAAAGAACTCCTTTCAAGCATTGATAATCTTGAAAGAGCTTTAGAAGCTTTTAAACAATCTGAAAATAAAGAAGCTTTGAAGGAAGGTGTAGAGTTAACTTTAAAATCTATTATTCAAACTTTAAGAAAATTTGGATTAGAACCATTTATTCCCTCAATAGGGGAACCTTTTAAACCCTATTTGCACGAAGCTTTATCTACAGAAGAACATCCTGAAATACCTAATGGTGGAATCACCAAGGTTTATCAGAAGGGTTACAAACTCCATGATAGAATCATAAGACCTGCTCTTGTTTGTGTTTGTGTGGGTAAAAAAGATGTTAAAGAAGAAACTCCTCAAGAAGAGGAAGAAAATATAATAGAAAATGAATAAATTTGCTTAAAGGAGGGGAGAAAAAAATGGCAGGGAAAAAACCAATTGTCGGAATTGATTTAGGAACTACTAATTCTTGTGTTGCTATACTTGAAGGTGGTGAACCTAAAGTAATTCCTAATCGTGAAGGCACAAGAACTACACCTTCAGTAGTGGCATTTCAAGAAAGCGGAGAAATTTTGGTAGGACTTCCTGCTAAAAGACAAGCTATAATAAATGCAGAAAATACTATTTACGGTATTAAAAGGCTTATGGGAAGAAAATTTAATGACCCTGTGGTACAAGAATGGAGAAAAAAAGTACCCTATAAAATTGTTGAAGCACCTAATGGGGATGCTCATGTAGAAGTAAGAGGAAAAAGATATAGTCCTCCAGAAATCTCTGCTATGATTCTAAGAAAAATTAAACAAGACTTGGAAGAATACCTTGGACAAGAAGTTAGAGATGTAGTTATAACTGTTCCTGCTTATTTTGATGATAGTCAGAGACAGGCTACTAAGGATGCAGGAAGGATTGCGGGACTTAATGTGATAAGAATAATTAATGAACCTACAGCAGCTTGTTTAGCTTACGGTTTAGAAAAGAAAAAAGAGGGGCTTGTTGCTGTTTTTGATCTTGGGGGAGGAACCTTTGATATCTCTATTTTAGAGATTGGAGAAGGGGTTTTTGAGGTTAAAGCAACTTCTGGAGATACATTCTTAGGTGGAGAAGATTTTGATATGAGGATTGTAGATTATATTGCAGAGGAGTTTAAAAAAGAACATGGTATAGATTTGAGGAAAGATAAAATGGCTTTACAAAGACTCAAAGAAGCTGCTGAAAAAGCTAAGATAGAGCTTTCAAGCACTTTAGAAACAGAAATAAACCTTCCCTTTATTACAGCAGATGCAACTGGTCCGAAACATTTGGTTATGAAGCTCACCAGAGCTAAACTTGAAAGCTTAGTAGAAGACCTTATTGATAAATTAGAAGAACCCTGCAGGATAGCTATGCAGGATGCAGGAATAACTCCCAAAGATATAAGTGAAGTTATCCTTGTTGGTGGAATGACACGTATGCCAAGGGTTCAGCAAAAGGTAAAAGAAATTTTTGGTAAGGAACCTGTAAAAGGTGTTAATCCGGATGAAGTGGTCGCTATGGGTGCTGCTATTCAGGCTGGAGTACTGAAAGGAGAGGTCAAAGATATTCTTCTCTTGGATGTTACTCCTCTTTCTCTTGGTATTGAAACATTGGGTGGAGTATTTACAGTTATAATTCCAAGAGGAACCACTATTCCAACAAGAAGAAGCCAGATCTTTACTACAGCTACCGATAACCAAACTGCAGTTACTATTCATGTATTGCAAGGTGAAAGACCTATGGCAAGAGATAATAAAAGTATTGCCCGTTTTGATCTCGTAGGAATACCTCCTGCTCCAAGAGGAGTTCCTCAAATTGAGGTTACCTTTGATATAGACGCAGATGGGATTTTACATGTTACTGCAAAAGACCTTGGTACAGGAAAAGAACAATCTATAGTGGTAAGACCATCTTCTGGTTTATCTGAAGAGGAAATCCAAAGAATTATAAAAGAGGCTGAACAGTATGCAGAAGAAGATAGAAGAAAAAGAGAACTTGCTGAAGCTCGTAATCAGGCTGATAGCTTAATTTACTCTGTAGAGAAGACTTTAAGAGAGCTTGGTGATAAGGTTCCTGAATATCTAAGAAAAGAAGTAGAAGAAAAAATAAACGAACTTAAGAAAGTGATGGAAGGAGAAGACATTAATGCAATACGTAAAGCAAGCGACGAACTAACACAGGCGTCCTACAGACTTGCTGAAATGCTTTATAGAGAAAAGGCATCCAAGGCTACTGGAACTGCAGGAGAAGCTGGAGGATCTTCTAAAGAAAAAAGAAAAGATGATGTAATAGATGCAGATTTTGAAGAAATGAAATAAATAATCATTTTTTATGAAGGGGGATCTCCCCCCTTATTATTTTTACTATGAAATCTTCAAAAATAGCTATTTCAATGGGATGTCCTGCAGGGGTTGGTCCTGAAGTTATTGTTAAAGCCCTTAATCACTTTCAAAAAGAAAAACCAGAAATTTTAAAAAATATTATTGTTATAGGTGATAAAAATATTCTTTCTAAAACTTCTTATAACTTAGGAAAACCAATTCCTGAAGAAGTGGAAATAGATTCTATTTCTAATCTTGATATTACTCCTGGCAATCCGACTTTAGAAGGTTATAAGGCTATGGTAGCTTATTTTAAAAAAGCTATAAAACTAGCAAAGGAAAAAAGGGTTCAAGCTATAGTGACAGGTCCTATTAGTAAAGAAGGTCTTAACAAAGTAGGTATAGGTTATTCTGGACATACAGACTGGCTTGCTAAGGAGTTTAATGCCAAAAGTTATGTAATGACATTTTATGGAGAAAAAATGATAGTTTCCTTAGTTACTGTACATATTCCTTTGAAAGAGGTTCCTCAAAGTATAACTCCTGACAAAATATTTGATACAGCAAAACTTTCCTATGAGTTTTTAAAAAGATTAAAAATCAAGGATCCCAGAATAGCTATTTGTGGACTAAATCCTCATGCTGGAGAAAGTGGTCTTTTGGGAGAAGAGGAAAAGACTATTATAAAAGGAGCAGTAGAAATGTGTAAGAAAGAAGGGATTCCCTTATACGGGCCTTATCCCCCAGATAGTCTATTTTACTGGGCTTATAAAGGGAAATTTAACTTGGTTATTGCTCTTTATCATGATCAAGGATTAATTCCCTTCAAACTTATTCATTTTGAAGATGGAGTAAATATTACTTTAGGGCTACCTATAATTAGAACTTCTCCTTGTCATGGAACAGCCTATGATATAGCTGGAAAAGGGATAGCTAATCCTAAAAGCTTTATTTCAGCCTTAAATCTATCACTAAAACTTCTTTCCAATTAAAATAAATCTTGCATTTTTAAATTAAGTAATATAAAATTTCTTAAGTTATGCTTAAAAAATTTCTTTTTGTTTTTTTTGGCCTTTTTCTTTTTTTGGTTTTAAGCCTTATTCTAATAATTTTAAACCTAAATTATATTCTAAATGATTCTCGAGTAAAAAGTAGATTATCAGAATTCTTAAAGGTAAATTATAAAATAGAGTTAAAATATGATGAGATAAAGATCAAATTTTTACAAAAAAAAGCTTTCTTTAAAAACCTAATCTTTAAATCACCTGAATATGAAGTCATTTTACCCGAGGGAAATTTTATCTTTTCTTTCCGTAAAATTTTAAAATTTAATTTTATTCCAGAAGAAATAGAAGTTCGAAATTCCTATTTAAAAATTTATAAAAGCAAAAAACCTTTCCGCCTAAAAGACCTTGTCGAAACTTTTTCTAAACTTCATCCCTTTTATTTAAATGCAAAAAATGTAACTCTTGATTATGAAACACCCCTTGAGTGGATCAAATTTAAAAAACTTAATTTAAAACTTAAAGTAGACAGATATCAGGCTTTATATGAATTAGAATCTAGAGCAGATTTATTTGAAAGTGCAAATTTTAAAGGTAGATTTGATTATAAAAATCTTTTTTCTGAAAATTCCTTAGAAATTAAAAATTTAAATTTTTCTAACATAAAAAAGTTAGCTGATTATGGAATTTCAGGCACTTCTTTAGATATTAAAAGTGAAATAGTTTTTGAAAAAGATACTCTTAATTTAGCTTTTGTAATATTACATCCCTATATATTTCTAAAAAGAGCTCCCTATGAAAAATTATTAGGTGGCTATATAGAAGGAGTAGCATTTTCCAATAAATATCAAACAGAAATAAAACTTAATCCCTTAATAATAAATTATCCTAAAATAAATGGTTCCCTCGATTTAATTAAGAATAATAATGGATATAAAGTTCTGATAAATGCAAAGGAACTTAAATTTTCAGATCTGGAAAATGTTTTATTAAAAGTTTTTTCTGAAAATAAAGACATAAGAAGCCTTTTAACTCTCCTTAAAGGAGGAGAATTTTATAATATTAAGATAGAAACCTCAGGAAAAAATATAGAGGACATTTTTAAAATAAAGAATTTAGTTTTAAAATCAACTGTAAATCAGGGAAAAATTAAAATTTCTGAACTTCCATTTGATTTTGAAAATATTCAAGGAGAGATTACTTTTGAAAAAAACATTTTAAATTTTAAGGGTAATGCATCAATAAACAAAGAAGTCCTTTTAAAAGTAAAAAAATTAGATTTAGATTTTAGTAAAAAAAATCCAGATTTATTTATAGAAGGAAATTTTTATAGTTCTGCCCAAAGTTTTATAAATATTTTATCGCTTCTTGTTAAAGATCCTGAGTACTTTAAGAAATACGAATTTAAAGGGGATTTAGAGGGAGCCATAAGATTAAATGGTGAAATAACAAATATTAAGGGTAGAATAGATCTTTTCTTAAATAATCTTTTAGTCAAGACTCCATATTCCGAAAATCCAATTTTGATAGAAAAAGGAACCTTAGCTTATAATTTTGATAAAATTTGGGCTGAAAAAGTTAGTCTATCTTCTAAAAATATATATATAAAGGATTTAACGGGTGAGCTATCTTTAAAAAATCTGGATATGGATTTAATTGCTAAAAATATATGGATTTCTCAAAAATTCATTGAAGAATTAAGTGAAAAAAATGAAAAATTAAAGGATTTCATCTCTAAATATCATGCATCTTTTGAAGAGGTATATCTTGATTATCTAAAATATAAAGATAATTTAAGCTTTTTTAAAAATGAAAAATCCAAAAAAACAGATTATTTAGATAAAGATATTTTAGCCAAGGGAATGATAAAGGGGCTTGCCTTTCAAATTCCTTATAAAGAAGAAATTTTCCGTTTTAAAACAGAGGAACTACCTTTTCAATACGAAAAGGGGAAACTTAATTTTGATAATACTCTTGTTAATGCAGAAGATTCGATCTTTAGAGTTAAAGGAAAAATTAATAATAGAGAAAATATAATTACTTTAGAAGGAACAGGGGAGTTAAATAAAAGATTAAAATACAAGATTGAAAAACTTTCAAGCCTATTTTCTGAGGTCTCTATCAAAACACCTGTTAGATTTGAGAGTTTTAAGATTATTTATAATAACAGTACATTTACTTATTTGGGAGAACATGGAATATCCGGACACAAACTCAATTTAAATTTGAATAAGGAAAAAGATTCTTTAAATCTTAATATAGTGTTTTTAAATAAATCTTCAGATTTAAAGATTCAAATAAAAAATAAATCCACCCAAACTGATTTAAAAGTTGAGGGGAACCTTGAATTAAAAGACCTATCAGAGGTTTTTGATTTTAAAAAACATGAATTTGCTGGAAGATTAGAAACATCCTTAAATTTAAGTATTCCCAATAATTTAAAGAAAAAAAATATTAAAAGTTTAATTAATTTTTATTTGGATTCAAATTTGATTTCACAAGAAAGTTATTTAAAGCTTAATGATGTTAAATATATTTTTAATGGTACTCCTGTTTTTTCTATAGATCTTTTGGGAAATTTTACAGAAGAAAAATTAAAGATATGGGATTTTTCCTTAAAGTGGGATAGTCATCAAATTAAGGGCAATTTAATTCTTAGTAAGAAAAAGAAATATCTTTATTTAACCGGAAATTTGTCTGGGAAATCTGCAGATTTAAGAAAATTTATAAAAAAAGAAAAACCTTCAGAAGAGTCAAAGGGTATTTTTCAGATATTAGATAAAATTCCTTTAATAGCTAATATAAATTTTCATGTGGACAATTTAATACTTCCTACTTCCCATCAATTTGAAAATATAAATGGAGAAATCACCTTTGATAACAGGAATAAACTATTTATGGTTGAAATACCTGAGTTTCAATTTTGTGGACTTAATGGACAGGCTATATATCAAAAAAATTCCAATAACCAATACACTTTTGTAGAGGTTTTCCTTTCAAAAGGGGATTTTTTAGACTTCTTTTCCTGTTTATATCCTGAGGAAATGCCTGAAGCAATTTTAGAAGGTTCCTATAAATTAAAGGGTTATTTTTATGCAGAAGGGGATAAAGAAAAAATTGTTAAAAATGGTGAAGGAGCTCTTGATATAACTTCTAAGAAAGGTTATATATATAGAGCTCCAGTTTTAGCAAGGGTTCTTGCATTTTTAAGTCCCATAGATTTGTTTAGAGGAAAAGTAACTAACTTGGAAACCAACCTTCTTGAATATGAGGAGCTTAATATAGGAGCCGTTATTGAAAACAGTACCCTAAAATTATATAATGGTTTTCTCTCAGCAATTGGTTTTAGACTTTTTGGAGAAGGAAATGTAGATCTTTCCAAAGAAAGTCTGAATCTTACTTTTTATGTATCTCCCTTTAAAACTATAGATGTGATCATAGAAAAAATTCCCTATCTGGGTAAATTAATTCTTGGTAAACCCAGAATGCTTGTTTATTTACCTTTAAAGGTCATAGGTCCTTATAGAAATTATAATATTATCCCTCTTCATCCAAGTAGCATAGGAAAAGGTGTTTTTGATTTTGTTTTTAGAATTTTTGGTATTCCTGAAGAGTTTTTCCAAAAGGTACCCCAAGTTCAAGAATTGAAGAAACAGAAAATGTTAGAGTTTAAAGAAAAATATGAAAAAACTCGCGAATCTCCCTAAAATAATATATGAAGATAAATACATTCTTGTGGTTAATAAACCACCAGGACTTGTGGTTCAAGGAGTAAAAAGAGATGAAGAATCACTTTTAAGGATTTTAAAAGATTTCATAAAAGAAAGAGATAAAAAACCTGGAGAGGTATTTTTGGGCGTGGTTCATAAATTGGATAAAATGGTCTCAGGTATATTAGTACTTGCTAAAAGAAGTAAATCAGCTAAAAGGCTTTCCGAAAGTTTTCAAAAAAGAGAGGTTATAAAACTTTACTTGGCAAGGGTTGAAGGAATTTTGAAAGGAGAGGGGGTGTGGGAGGACTATTTATTGTGGGATGATAAAAAAAGAAAAGCTTTGGTTTTAAAAGAGACTTCTAAAAATGCCAAAAAGGCAATTACTGTTTATTTTAGTCTTTATTCTCTTAATAATGAAACCTTTTTATTACTAATCCCTTTAACAGGAAGAAAACATCAGTTAAGAGCGGTTTTATCTCGAAGAGGGTGTCCAATAATAGGAGATATAAAATATGGGTCTAATAAGAAAGTTTTAAATGGAGAAGCTATACTTTTACATTCTTTTTATTTAAGTTTCCCTCACCCTATGAGTAAAGAAAAGCTTGAATTTTGGGCAGAAATACCAAATTATTTTTCTTTTGATGCTAAATATAAGAATAAAGTTTTTGAATTTATTAAAAGAGTGCATGAACACTGGGATGGTGTAAAATATAGGGCAAATAAAAACTTTATGTAAAAAGGTGGTGAAAATAATGAGTAAAAACAACAATCAGGAAGAGGAATTGCCTATTCTTTGTGCTACCTGTGCTTGGAGAGGAGTTTGTGCTAAAAAATTTTCTTTCGATTCAACTAAACCTATAAAATGTCCTGACTATACTCCTGATCCAGAGCTAAAGAAAAAGAAAAAGGAGTTAGAAGGTGATAAGAAAGAAGATTAAAGAGCTTATTGAAGAAACTATCAAAGAGTTTTGGGGTGAAATAATTGAGCTCGTTTTTGAAATAGAAAGACCCAAAAAGGAAGTTTATGGAGATTATGCTACCAATGTAGCCTTAGTTTTAAAAAATAAATTAAATCTTACTCCTATGGAAATAGCAGAAAAGTTAGCAGAGAAATTTAGAGAAAAGACAGATCTTTTTTCAAAAATAGATGTAGTTTTTCCAGGGTTTATAAATTTTTGGATATCTCCTAAATATTATATAGAAAATTTAAAAAAAATTTTAAATCTTAAAGAAAAGTATGGAACTTTAGATATAGGTAAAGGTAAAAAAATATTAGTTGAATTTGTCTCAGCTAATCCCACAGGACCACTTCACATAGGTCATGGCAGAGGAGCAGCTTATGGAGATTCTCTGGCAAGGATACTTAATTTTGCAGGCTATCAAGTAACTAAAGAATATTACATTAATGATAAAGGAACCCAAATGGATATTTTAGGAGAGTCAGTATATCTAAGAGCAAAAGAATTATCAGGAGAGAAGATAAATTTTCCAGAAAATTATTATAAGGGAAAATACATTTATGAGATAGCAAAAGAGGCACTCAAGCTATATCCGAATTTATTGTCTATGGAGGAAAAAAAAGCTATAGAAATATGTAGAGAATTAGCCATAAAATTAATTTTAGAAGATATAAAAAAAGACCTTGAAAAATTTAGAGTTTTTTATGATAATTGGTATTCAGAAAGGTCTCTTTATGAAGGTGGAAAGGTAGAAAAGGTTTTGAGTATTTTAAAAGGAAAGGGATTATTATATGAAAAGGACGGGGCTTTATGGTTTAAATCTACTCTTTTTGGAGATGAAAAAGATAGAGTGGTTATTCGGTCTAATGGAGAAACTACTTATTTTACAGGAGACATAGCATATCATTATGAAAAATTTATGGAAAGAAAATTTGATATAGCTATAAATATATGGGGAGCAGATCACCATGGCTATGTTAATAGACTAAAAGCTGCTTTAAAGGCTTTTGAAATTGAGGAAGAAAAATTAAAAGTCATTCTTATTCAAATGGTTAACCTCATTGAGGGTGGAGAAAAAAAAAGCATGTCTACTCGTGAGGGAGAATTTCTGGAACTAAAAGAATTGTTGAAAGAGGTGGGAGTTGATGCAACAAGATTTATTTTTCTTTCAAGATCCGCAGATTCTCCTTTAGATTTTGATGTAGAACTTGCTAAAACTCAATCTCAAGAAAATCCAGTATATTATGTTCAATATGCTCATGCTCGTATTTGTAGCATATTTGAAAAAGCAAAAGAAAGTGGTATAAATGAAATATTTTGGGATAATATAGATTTCGGTAAACTTAAGGAAAAAGAAGAGTTAGAATTGTTGAAAAAATTTGAGGAATTTCAAGAAGTTATAGAGTCTGCAGTTGAATCCTTAGCACCTTATAAAATTACCTATTACCTTCTTGAACTTGCTAAACAATTCCATGAATACTATTCTAAATATAGAATTTTGACTGAAGATTTATCTCTTACCTATGCTCGTCTTGGTTTATGTTCAGCCTGTAAAATTATTTTAAAAAATGGATTAGAGCTTTTGGGAGTGTCAGCTCTTAAAAAAATGTAAAGGGGGTTAAATATGGAGGAAAAGAAAGTTAAAATCGAGGTGAGTAAGTTGGCTTTAGTTTTTATTATTTTATTTGGTTTATCTCTTTTAATTTGGAGTTTTGTAATAGGTGTATGGGTGGGAACAAAAATAGAAAGAGAATCTAAGAAAGAAGAAGTGGCATTGGAACAACCAGCAGTTTCTCCTGGACCTGTTACTCCTCCAGCAACCATATCAAATGAAACCCTCCCTCCTTCTGCACCTTCAGTATCAAATGAAACTATCCCACCTTCTCCTGTTAAGATTGCACCACCTACTAAAAAACCTGCAAAAGAGGAACCTGTAAAAAAAGAGGTGTCAGCTGAAGTAAAAAGACCTGCTCAATATCAAAAAAAGGAGGTAGCAAAGATTGCTTCTCAAATTAAAGAAACTGTGCCCTTTTATTCTATTCAAATAGGTGCATTTTCTAAAAAAGAAATTGCTGAAAAATTAAAGGATACCGCTATAACTAAAGGATATAAAGCATTTATAAAAGATTATAAGGTTAACGGAGAAGTTTTATATAAGGTTTATATAGGTAAATATTCCTCAAAAGAGGAGGCAAAAAAATATATTTCTCAAATAGCTAAGGATTTAAATGTGGAACATCCTTTTATAACCGAGATAAAATAACATAATGTTGAGAAAGGCTAAAATATCAGATATAAAGCATATTTATAAACTTATATTACATTTTTCAAAAAAGGGTGATGTATTGCCTCGCCCCTTAGTAGAACTTTATGAACATCTAAGAGATTTTTTTGTCTATGAAGATAAAGATTTAATTGTAGGTGCCTGTGCGCTTCATATATGTTGGGAAGATTTGGCAGAAATAAGATCTTTAGTAGTTAGTGAGGAATATCAAAATAAGGGAATAGGTATTCAATTAGTAGAAGCCTGTATTGAAGAAGCTAAAACTTTAGAAATCTCCAAAATATTTGCCTTAACAAGAGTTCCTGAGTTTTTTGAAAAATTGGGGTTTAAAAAGGTAGCTAAAAATGAATTACCTCATAAAGTATGGGCTGATTGTATAAGATGTAGTAAATTTCCTGAGTGTGATGAGGTACCTGTAATTAAGGAAATTTAAAGATTTTATGACTCTTGACATTTTTTAAAAATATATAAAAATATCTTAAAAGATGAAAAAAGATTTTTCTTTTAATTAATTTTAAAAACTACTAAAAATAAAAGGAGGTGGTCCTATGCCTATAGTAGAATGGAAAGGTAAAAAATTTGAAGTTGATGAGGATGGTTTCTTAGCAGGTGGTTTGGATGTATGGTGTCCTGAATGGGTAGATTATGTAAAACACTTAGAGGGTATTCAGGAGCTCACTGAGGAACACTGGAAATGCATTAAATTTTTGCAGGATTATTATAGAAAGAATGGTGTAGCTCCTATGGTTAGAATTTTCTCTAAGGTAACAGGATATCCTTTAAAGAAAATTTATGAACTCTTTCCTTCTGGTCCTGGTAAAGGTGCGTGTAAGATGGCAGGTCTTCCTAAACCAACTGGTTGTGTATAATTAAAAATTTAAATTATTTTCTTAGGGGGGTAGATTTTTCATTAATTTCCCCCCTCTTTTATTGTTTATGCAAATTTTACTAAAATTGAAAATTTTTATTATTTTTCTTTTCTTTGGTTTTTTAAGTCTTTCCTTTTCACAGGATAAAATAGATATTAACAAGGCAACAGTTGAAGAATTAGAAAAATTGCCAGGAATAGGTCCAAAAATAGCCCAGAATATTATTGAATATAGAGAGAAAAACGGACCTTTTAAGTCGATAGAAGAATTATTAAAAGTTAAGGGTATAGGTCCTAAAAAATTAAAACTTTTAAAGAGATATTTAGAAATCGAAAAAGAAACATCCTATTCGACTAATTTAACCACTTCCAAAGAAAATCAAAATGGTTTGGAAATTTATTATTATAAAGATGAAAAGGGAATAATTCATTATACTCAATTTCCAGAAACTGTACCTCCAAAATACAAAAATTCTCTTAAAAAATTTCAGTAAATCTTATTTTATATGTTAAAATCCTGTTTCAAAAGATACACTTATGGTCAAGAAAAAGCTTGTTCTCCAATTGAAACCATAGAAAAAGCATTTAAAAGACTTACCCAGATAGATACTCCTATTCTTAAAGAAATTTTAAGAATAGATGATTTAGATAGAATAGGCATTCCTGTATATATGTGTAAAGTTAATGAAGAAATAAGTAAGTCATTGAGGATAGGAGAAAGTTTTGGTAAGGGCGTAACTTCTGAGCAGGCAAAAGCAAGTGCCCTAATGGAATTGGTAGAAAGATTTAGTAATTTTTCATTTCTTTTGAAGGATAATTATTTGATAGATTCTTACATAAATTTAGAGAAAGAGACTATCCCAATAGAAACTTTATTAGAACCTTTAGATAAGGTTTTCAAGGAAAATAGTTTTATTAATGAACTTAAAAAGATTAAATTACGATGGTTTGAAGTTTATAATCTTTCAGAATCAAAAAAGGTAGCCTTTCCCTTACATTGGTTTTATCGAATTTATGGAACAACTGGTTGGGCAGCAGGGAATACCTTAGAAGAAGCAACTCTGCAGGCTTTATGTGAAATTATTGAAAGACATTGTATTTCTGTAGTTATGGAGGAGAGATTAGAAGTTCCTACTATAGAGATTGAATCTATTGAAAATCCTTTAATAAAAGACTTAATTAAAAAGATTATTTCTTCAAGAATTGAAATATTTATTAAAGATTTTTCTTTAGACTTAGGGATTCCAACTATAGCTGTAATTGCTTATGATCCTTTAGCTTCCACACCAACTCTTAAAGTTTATGGTTCTGCAGGAACACATCTTAATCCGGAACTTGCTTTAATAAGAGCTATAACAGAATTACTTCAGCATAGAGCTCAGGTTCTTTATAGAGAATTAATTTTAAATAAACCAGGAGGTCCTACTTTTTGTTTCCTAAAATTTAAAGATTTAAAAGAGGCTGGATTTTTAATTAAAGGGGAGAAGAGATCATTTAATAGGCTACCATACTTTTCTCATCCAGATTTTAAAGTAGAAATAGAGTATGTGTTAAATAATCTTTTAAAGAAGGGATTAAAAGCATATTTAGTAGAAACAACCCATCCTTTTTTAGGTATTCCTTCAGTGATTGTTACTATTCCAGGTGCTCGGCTTAATCGTCCAAGTACAAAACTTCATCCCTATTTATTAATTGCTCGCCAGCTTATGGATATTAATAATTATAAGGAAGCACTTTTTTACATAGAAAAAGTTTTTGAAGAAGCTCCCTCTTACAAAAATCTTCCTCAGATTCTTTCCCAAGCAGCCACATGTGCAAAGTTAGCAGGGGAATATAAGAAATCATTAGAATATTGCGAAAATTTGCTCAAAATTTATCCTCAAATTATGGGTTCTTTTAAATTTGTTGAAGAATTTATGAGTGTTATGAAATCAGATTCTGCCGATATTTAAATTTATATGAAGTATAAAAATTTGGGCTTGAAAATTGTAAAAAAGGGGTTATTTTTAATTTAAGTTCTTTGAAAAAAGGGGGGCGCAAAGGGCTCGACGGGGATAGGTAGGGTTAAACTGCAGGCCGTGGTCGCACTCACCACGTAAAAAAGAGTGCAAAAACACAACTGCCAACGATTACGCTTAC
>PNIK01000058.1 GCA_002877985.1 Thermodesulfobacterium geofontis
CCTGGGAGCTCCTCCAAAAATCACCACCAGGAGGGCTGCTGGAAACCTTTAAAGAATTTGTAATGGAAACTATTAAATCCCAAGTCAAAGAAACATTGGAAAGAATAATCTTAGAGGAAAGAAAAAATTTTGTGAAGAGAGGAGTGATGTTGGAAATGGCTATTTTCTGAGATCTATCTCGAATTATTTCTGTTACTTAGAGTAAAATTGAGGAGTTTAAGAAAGCGCCTATAGATAAGTGATAGTAAGTATTATATGTTGATGGGACTTACTTAAAGTTGAAGCGAGGGGAGACTATAGAGAGGGAAGTGGTTTATTTTGTTATGGGATTGGAGGAAGATGGATATAAGGAGGTTTTAAAAGCCATGTATGAGGCTCATTATGAAGGTGAATGGAAACTTGGTTTTGAGAGGTTTAAGAAGACCTGGGGCAAGCTTTATCCTGAGGTAGTTAAGTCTTGGGAGAGAGATATGGATAATCTTACGAGTTATCTTAAATATCCTTATGCTTTGAGGAGATTTATATATACGACGAACTCTCTTAAGAGACTTATAAAAGAGGTTAAAAGAAGGACGAAGGCCATAGAGGTATTTCCAAGTATATATCCGTTGAGAAGGCTGTTTATTATGTAGTTGAATATATGAATGAGAGCTATAGAAATAAGAGAATATAGAAATAAGAGAATAAAAAATTTTGAGAGAGTAAAAAGCAAATTGGAGGAGTTCAGGAGGGCAAGATGTGGAGGAGATGAAATTAGAATTATTACAAATCAAGAAATCTTACATACACAATTTTCTTGACACTATGATAAAAAGTGTGGCTATATTTTTGGTTAAAAGAATTTGAATAAACAAGAATACATAAAAAACTCAAAAAGAGGAAAAAAATAATTTAAAACCATAGGAATAATTTAATTTGATTATTGACAATTTGTAATAAAAGCTTAACATATATTTATTAAGTAAGTTTAAAAAACTTTTTAGAGGAGGGGATAATAAATATGAAAATAAAAATGGTTATACATGGAATAGCAATGGATCCATTATCTAATAGTCCTGTTATGCTTTTAAAGGAAGTTGAGGGAGATAGAATTCTTCCTATCTGGATAGGAGTTCTAGAAGCTACCTCAATTGCTGCCAAACTTGAAAACATTCAATTTCCAAGACCTTTAACCCATGATTTAATGAAAAATATTTTTGATTTTTTAGGTATAAAAATACCTAAAATAGAAATCGTAGATCTCAGAGAAAATACTTATTATGCCATTATTACTCTTAACATCGAAGGGAAGACTATTGATATTGATGCAAGACCAAGTGATGCAGTTGCTCTTGCCTTAAGAACTGGGGCTGAAATATTTGTAAATGAAGAGGTTTTGCAGAAGAGTCAGCTTTACACAGAAACACCTTCAACTGAAAAAGAAGGAGAAATAGTTGTTACCACTGAAGAAGAAAAAGAAAAACTTAAAAAAATTCTCGAGACCCTCGACCCTAAGCTTTTCAAATATAAAATGTAATGTAATTTAATGATAGATTTTCATTGTCATTCAACTTTCAGCGATGGAGAACTTATTCCTGCTGAGATTTGGAGAAGGGCCAAAGTTTTAGGTTATACTGCTATAGCTATTACAGACCATGCAGATCATTCAAATTTTGAATTTATTATAAAAAATTTACTTAAAATAAAAAATATTTTTGAGGGATTAAAACCTCGTCTTATTATAGGAATAGAGCTTACCCATGTTCCTCCAGAATTTATTCCAGAACTTATAAATGAAACAAGAAAATGTGGAGCAGAGATTGTGGTAGTTCATGGAGAAACAATCGTTGAACCTGTTGCTGAAGGTACTAATCTTTCTGCTATACTTGGAGGAGCAGATATTTTAGCTCATCCTGGACTTATAAAAGAAGAAGAAGTTAAATTGGCTGCTGAAAAGGAAATATTTTTAGAAATTTCAGGAAGAAAGGGACATTCTTTTACTAATGGACATGTAGTTAATCTTGCTAAAAAATATGGAGCCAATCTAATTATCAATTCTGATGCCCATAGTCCTTCAGATTTTTTAACTAAGGAGCTTGCTTTTAAAATAGGATTAGGTGCAGGGCTTAAACCTGAAGAAATAGAAAAAATATGGGCAATAGCAAAGAAGAGATTTCTTTAAGCACAGTTCTTTTTAATCTTAAAAATATTTTTAGAGAAAAGGGCTATCCTGAGGAATGCTTTTTTGAAAAACAGAAATTATCTTTCTACTATAAAAATTTAAATTTTGATTTATCTATTCCTTTAATAATAAAACTTAATTTTCAATGTTTTCTTATAATTGATTATAAACCTCAAGAAAATTTATCTATTGCAGAAAGAGGAATAATTTCTTTAGCAAGGGTTCTTTTTAATCCCCCACCTTACTTTGTTCTAATTACTAACCTCAAAGAATTTGTTTTGATAAATGTATATACCAAGGGGGGGAGGGAGATAATACCTGAATTTAAAACTCTTAAAAATTATAAACCAGAAACTACAAAAAATTTTAATCCAGAAATAGAAAAAAAGATCCTTGCCATTTATCTAACTGGAGGCTGAAAGGAAAGAATTTGCAGATTGTAAATCTGCAAAAATTTAAATATAATATCTTTGCCTTAAAATTTCAAAAATTGCAATAGCTCCTGCTACAGAAACATTTAAACTTTCAATTTTCCCTCTCATGGGAATCTTTGCCAAAAAATCACATTTTTCTAAAATTGTTTTTCTTATACCCCTTCCTTCATTTCCTAATATTATAGCTAAAGGTTGTTTCAAATCTAACTCATATATAGAAAGATCTGTTTTATGGGTAAGTCCAACTATCCAAAGATTTTTTTCTTTAAAAAAGGAAATAGCATATTTAAGATTATTAACCTTAGCTATAGGTATATTGAAGGCAGATCCTGAAGAGACCTTTATTACAGTTTCATTTATATCACAACTTCTCAATTTTGGTATTACTATTCCATGAACACCACCCGCATCAGCACTTCTTATAATAGAACCTACATTTTGAGGATCTTCTATTTGGTCAAGTATAACAACTAAAGGTGTTTCTTTTTTATCTTCCCAATTTTTTACAATGTCTTCCAATTCAGCATATGAGAACTCACTTATATATGCTACTACACCTTGAGTATTTGCCTCTGGGGGAACTTTAGGAGGTTTTAAATTAGGCTTAGAAATTATTTTTAGAGGAATTTCTAATTTTTTTGCCTTTTCAAGTATTTGGAATTTTTTTCCTGAAAGATTTATTTTACTAAGCCAGATTTCTTCAATAAGTTCGGGATGAGAGTTTAAGGCCTCTAAAACTGCATTAACACCATAAATAACTTTACTCATAGATTAATGAATTTAAAATATTCTTTAAGGAGGGATTTCTAAAGGGTTTACAAAGTTCAGCTCTTATAATAGAAAAAAGTTCATCCTTAGCTTTTTCTAAATTTTCATTTATTATTACATAATCAAACCAACTTGCAAATCTTATCTCTTCTCTTGCCCTTTGAATACGTTCTCTTATTTTTTTATCATCCTCTGTTTCTCTTTTTCTAAGCCTTCTTTCTATTTCTTCTATACTTGGAGGAAGAACAAATATAAAAACAGCAGAATTACCGAAATAGGATTTCATACGGGTTGCTCCAATTACTTCTATATCTAAAACCAGATGTTTGCCTTGTGAAAAGGCTTTTTCTATCTCACTTTTTGCAGTGCCATAATAGGTTCCGAAAATTTCCACCCATTCTAAAAACTCATCCTTTTTAATCATTTCTAAAAATTTATCTTTGCTTACAAAATAATAGTCCCTTCCATCTATTTCATCTTTTCGAGGAGGACGTGTGGTATGAGATACAGAAAAATAAAAATTTTCAGAAGGTAAATATTTAAGAAGTGAAGTTTTTCCTGCTCCTGAAGGACCTGTAATTACAATTATTAAAGATTGTCTATTCTTCAACATCCTTTTCTAATTTTTCCAAGGTTTCACTCATAAACCTTTGAGCCACTGTTTCAGCTTGAATAGCAGAAAGAATAACATGATTACTATCGGTAATTATTATGGACCTTGTTTTACGACCTTGAGTGGCATCAATTAGATGCTTTGCTTCTTTTGCTTCTTCTTTAAGTCTTTTCATAGGTGCAGAATTTGGATTAACTATAGCAATTATTCTATTTGCCACCACAAAATTTCCAAAACCAATATTGAGTAATTTATACCCACCTCCCATATCTTTTACCCTCCTTTAATATATTTAATCTTTAAAGATTTTTAAAGATTTTAATCAAATATTTTAGGTCAATTTTTAATTTTGTCAATTTTCTTTCAATTTCTTTATTTTTTCTAAAAAGCTTTTCCAAAATTTTTTACCATTTTCCTTAAAGAATAAAAGAGGGCCCAAAAGTAAATAAAACCAAAATATTATAAAAAGATAAAGGGAGGGATTTGAGGCAATTACTGTTAATCCAAGAATAAAAAATACTAAAAAGTAAAAAGT
This sequence comes from Thermodesulfobacterium geofontis, assembly GCA_002877985.1. Lineage (GTDB taxonomy): Bacteria > Desulfobacterota > Thermodesulfobacteria > Thermodesulfobacteriales > Thermodesulfobacteriaceae > Thermodesulfobacterium > Thermodesulfobacterium geofontis_A. The sequence continues at coordinate 4,512 of PNIK01000058.1, forward strand.
CTGTGCCTTTTTAATTTTAAATTCTTTAAAGCTGGGATATTGAATGGGAGAAACTAACAAATAAGCAATAAAGTAAGTCAAAACTAATAATCCCCAATCTTTGTATATCGAACCCAATTCAGTTTTTAAAAGAAAAAGAACAGAAGAAGCTAAAATTGCAGCTCCTGCTGGAGAAGGTAGTCCTTCAAAATAATTACTTTTAAGAAAAATTTTTACATTAAATCTTGCTAATCTCAAAGCTACACAAATAGTGTATAAAAAACTTGCTAACCAGCCAATTTTATTAAAATTTTTTAAAGAAAATTGATAAATCAATAAAGATGGTGCAACCCCAAAAGATACAAGATCACTTAAAGAATCATACTCTAATCCAAATTTGCTTGAAGTTTTAAAAAATCTTGCAGTTCTTCCATCAAAAATGTCAAAAAGTATAGCTAAAAAAATAACCCAGCTTGCTTTCCAGAAATCTCCATCTATGATTTTAACAATAGCAAAAAATCCACAAAAAATGTTTAAAGTGGTAAAGATATGAGGTAGAAGATAGATCATATTTTAAGAAGTTTTAAGAGGTATTCTTCCTAAAACAGTTTCACCAGCAAAAACCCTGTGACCCTCTTTAATATAAATTTCTGCATTTTCTAATGGAAAAAAGAGCTCCACTCTTGATCCAAATTTTATTATCCCTATAGGATCTCCTGCAACCACATCGTCACCAGGGAGAACAAAACTTTTTATTCTTCTGGTAATAAGTCCTGCTATTTGAACTACCCAGAAGGGGCATCCATCTTCTCTTTCGATAAGGTAAATTTGTTTTTCATTTTTAGAGAAAGTAGAATCCTTAAAAGCAGGATTTTTTTCACCTCTGAAATAACTCATTTTTAAAATTTTCCCTGTAACAGGGCTTCTATTAATATGAACATCCCAGAGTCTCATAAAAATTCCTATTCTCCAAAGTGCTCCCTGATACCAGTCTTTTTTTTCTTCTATTTTGCAAAGAACTACTTTTCCGTCAGCAGGAGAAATAATGAGCTCTGGGTTAAGCGCGGATTCTCTTTTTGGATTTCTAAAAAAATAAGCGTTTAAAGAGCTTAAAGTTAGTCCTGCTAAAGCTAATTTCTTTTTTTTAAAAATAAAAGCTGTTGCAGAAAAAATGAGAGGATAAATTATCCAAGGAAATCCTTCTCTATGAATCATCTTCCACTCCTTCTTTAAGTTTTTACTGATGGAAAAAGCATTTCATCGGTATGGGGTAAAAATAAAGCAGCCATATAATATTCCATATATTTTGGATAAACTGAAAGCTCAATGTTTGTCATCATATTAACTACTTTTTCCATTTTTAAAAGAGTTTCTTTATATAATAAAGCAAGCTTTGCTCCCTCAAGACTTGTATTCCCTAAGAAGAAAAATTTTTCACGAGGAATATCAGGTAAAAGTCCTATAGTAATTGCTTCCTCTAAATCTATGTAATTTCCAAAGGTACCTGCTAAATAAATTCTTTCTAAATCTTCAAAAGTAAGACCTACAGATTCTAATAATATTTGGCATCCAGCAAATATAGCTCCTTTCGCTCTTATAACGTTTTCAATATCATTTTCAGTAAAAACTATATCCTCACCTATTGCTGAATCTTCTTTCCATACAACCACGTATTCCCATCCTTCCTCTCCTTCCCTTATCCTCGGATGTTTTATATTTTTCACAAATTTACCTGCCTTATTTATAATACCCACCTTAAATAAATTAGCTAAAAGAGAAATTATACCTGAACCACAAATACCCTTAGGTGGTTTTTTATTTATGGTTAATATCATCGGTTCAAAAGTAATAGGATCAATGTTAACTGCTTCAATAGCTCCAGAAACCGCTCTTATTCCATTTTTTATTCCTCCTCCTTCAAAAGCAGGTCCAGCAGAACAAGATGCACATATTAGAAATTCCCTATTACCAAGAACAATCTCCCCATTGGTTCCAAGATCAATAAACAGTGTTAAAGGTTCTTCTTCTGCCATGCGTGATGCTACAATTCCAGCTACAATATCTCCTCCCATATAACTTGCTTTACAAGGTGCAAGCTGAATCAGAGTGCTATCCTTAAAAGGTAATCCTAACTCCTTAGCAAAAATTAAGGGAAATTCAGTCGTTACCGGAGTATAGGGATATTCTCTTAAATATTTCGGTTCTAATTCTAAAAATAAATGGCTCATCACTGTATTTCCTGCAACAGAAATTAGATTTATGCTATCAAAATTTTTCTTGGTTGCTTTGAGCATTTCATCTATTAAGAAACCTATTTTTTCTTTCACACTATTAGCTAAAATCTTTAATCCATCCTTTCTTTTTGCAAACTCAATTCTACTTATAACATCTTCACCATAACTTATTTGAGGATTATAATCAGAGATGGAAGCTAATACTTCTCCAGTATTTAAATCAATAAGTTCAAGCTGTAAAGTTGTAGTTCCAAGATCTACAGCAACTCCTAAATTTTGGGAAACTTTATTTCCGCTTTCTATATCTATTAGATAATATCTATCTTTTCTTAGATCATAATATAAATTTAAGGTTATCTCAAAATTCTTTTCTCTCAAAACATAGGGCAATTTTCTAAGAATATTTATATTTAATTCTGGATTTAAAATTTTTTCCTTTTCTAAAGTATATTTTATTCTTATCCAATCCGAAAAATTTTCTTCAATAGTAGGTGGTTGAAGTTTTAAATAAAGTTTTTTAAAAGGAGGTTCTGGGAGCTTTTCTATTTCTTTTGATAAAAAGGAAGCTTTCTTTTTAGGTTTTAGAAATTCTGCTCTTTTATCTATGTAACTTTCTACAGGAATTCTTACTCTTAAATCTGAAAGAGGAAAAGTTTGACAGGCTTTGTAAAAGTTATTATCAATAACTTCTCCCTTTACTTTACCTTCTTCAATAATAATTTTACATTTATTACAAGCACCTGCTCCTCCACAGGAAGCATTTATATGAATACCACATCTCATTGCTATCTCTATAATAGTTTCTTCTGGAGAAGCAAAAACTTCCAAATTGTAAGGAAGAAATTTAATTTTAAACATTTTTAAACTACTCTTCAAAAATATCTTTTTTATTTATAACTTTTAGTTCAAATGTCAATATCTTTCTTGACAATCTTTTAAATTTATTTATATTTCATATCAACGGAAGATTAAAAATAGGAGGTGAAAAATAATTTATGTGGAATGTTTTAAAAACTTTTTTCTTTTTAGCTATTTTAAGTATTCTTTTTATTATAGTTGGTAATTTAATTGGAGGAAAAACAGGAGCAACTATAGCTCTTTTTATGGCTTTAACCATGAATTTTATAGCCTATTTCTTTTCAGATAAAATTGTTCTTGCAACTAGTGGAGCTATTCCTGTAAGTAAGGAAGAGGACCCAGAGCTTCATGCTATAGTAGAGGAAGTTGCAAGGAGAGCAGGTATTCCCAAACCTAAGGTATACATGATCCCTGTTGAAACTCCAAATGCATTTGCTACAGGGAGAAATCCAAAAAATGGCGTAGTTGCTGTAACTGTAGGATTGAGAAGGTTTTTAACACCTGAAGAATTAAAGGGTGTTATTGCTCACGAAATTGCCCATATTAAAAATAGAGATATTTTAATTTCAACCATTGCAGCGGTTTTAGTAGGTGCTATTACTTATCTTGTACATATGGCTCAATGGGCTCTCATGTTTGGTGGTTTTCACAGGGATGATGACGAGAGAGAAAATCCTTTAACTTTAATAGCAACCTTTGTTGCAATTATTATAGTTCCCATTACTGCAACCCTCATTCAGCTTGCTATAAGTAGAAGCAGAGAATTTCTTGCTGATGAAACAGGAGCCAAAATTATTAAAAATCCAGGAGCTTTAGCAAGAGCTCTCGAAAAACTTGAAAACTGGAATAGAGCTTATCCTCTCGATGTAAATCCTGCTCATGCACAAATGTATATTGTAAATCCATTATCAAGTAAAAGTTTATTTAAATTATTCTCTACCCATCCTCCTATTGAAGAAAGAATTGCAAAACTTTTAAAAATGGCTAAAGAAGTAATTTAGGAGCCTTTTTTCTTTGGAACTTCTTTTTTTTCTTAAGGAAATTTTACATTATCTAAAACCATTTTGGAAAAAGTTTTTACTTGCTCTATTCTTTGCTATTCTTTCTTCTCTTTTAACAGGATTTAGTACTTGGGCTATAAAACCAATTTTCAATTATGTTTTTATGGAAAAACATTATGAGTATTTTAAATTTATTCCTATTTTTATCATAACAGTTTTCACCTTAATAGGTGGTTTTTCTCTTCTTCAGGCTTATCTTATGAAGAGTGTTTCCACAGGTATGGTAAATTTTATCAGACTTGATCTCTTTAAAAAATGTCTTTCTATTCCTGTAAGCTACTTAACTCATTACGGAGAAGGGCAAACTATTTCAAGAGTAATAAATGACACAGCCCAAATTGAACCTATTTTGGGAGATAATTTTCAAACTTTTTTTAAAGAAACTTTAACAGTTATAACTTTATTAGGTGTTGCTTTCTATCAAAAATGGGATTTAACTCTTGTTGCTTTATCTACTATGCCTATTATTGTATTTGGTTCAAAGGTCTTAGGAGTAAAAACAAGAAAAGCAAGAAGACTTGCTCAAAGTGCTACAGGAGAATTAACTCAGAAGATGAATGAATTAACCAGAGGAATAAAGGAAATCAAAATAAGTGGCTCCTATGAAAAATTATCTGATCTTTTTTTAAAGGAATTAAACAGATTTTACAGATGGAGCTTAAAAATTACCAAATATAGAGAGGGTTCAAAAAGTTTAGTTGATGTTATGACAGGATTTGGAGGAGCTTTAGTTATAGGTTATGGAGGATATTTAATTATCAAAAATGAACTTACTCCAGGGGCTTTCCTTTCTATTTTAACAGCTATTCTTCTTATTTTTAATCCCCTTAGAAAGCTTGCAAGATCCTATACAGGATTAAAAGAAGTTCAAGGGGCATGGACAAGAATTCAAGAAATTTTCGAATTACCTGAAGAAAAAGGAGGGATTTTAAAAGCCTTTTCACCTTCTAAGGGATTTCTATTTAAAAATGTATCTTTCAGATATTCTCCTAATTTGCCCTTAGCTTTAAAAAAAATTAATCTTTTTCTTCCTGCCAATAAGGTTATAGCTTTAGTTGGTCCAAGTGGAGCAGGAAAAACAACTTTGGTATCCCTTCTCCCAAGATTCTATGATCCACAAGAGGGAGAAATTTATTTAGATGGCCACTCTTTAAAAGAGTTCGATATTTTAAGCTTAAGAAATCTTTTTGGTATAGTTTTGCAAGAGCCCTTTCTTTTTAATCTTTCCATTTGGGATAATCTAATTATGGTAAAACCTGAAGCTACAAAAGAGGAAGTTATAGAGGCCTGTAGATTGGCTATGGCTTATGAATTTATCGAAAAACTTCCTCAAGGATACGAAACCATTCTTGGAGAAGAAGGTTTTTCTTTATCTGGAGGGCAAAAACAACGCCTTGCTTTAGCAAGAGTTTTTCTTAAAAAGCCTCCTGTAATTATTCTTGACGAAGCAACAAGTCAGATTGATAGTTTAACAGAAGTTGCTATTCATCAGGCTTTAGATCAATTAAGAGGGAAACACACAATAATTATTATTGCTCATCGCTTATCTACGGTGAAAAAAGCAGATAAAATTATTCTCCTTGATAAAGGAAGAGTTGTAGCTGAAGGAACTCATGAAGAACTTTTAATAAAATCCCCTTTTTATAAAAATCTTTACCAGTCTTTTCATAAAGATTAATTTTCAATTAATTCTTCTAATGCTTTTTTTACTTCTTCTGGTTTGATCTCAAGCATGCACTTTAACTCTTTACATTTTTTCTTAAAACAGGGACTGCAAGGAAGTGGAGCTCTAATAACTTTGAATTTTCCTGCCCAAGGTCCTGTTCTTTCTGGAGATGTAGGACCAAATATTGCAACAGTTGGTCTTTTAAAAGCTGAAGCTATGTGCATAGGACCTGTATCCACACTAACAACTGCTTTGGAGTCTTTTATTAATATAGCAAGGTCTTTTAGAGAAAGTTTCCCAACAAAAGAATATACATAAATATATTTCTTTTCCATTTCTTCTGCCCATGATTTAAGCTTTAATTCTGAAAGACTCCCTGTTAAAAATATATCAAAATTTTTACCTAAATCTTTACAAAGTTTTATGAATTTTTCCCAATGAGAATAAGGCCACCATTTAGTTTTCCAGCGTGCAGAAGGTATAAAAACTAAGTAAGGTTTTTTAATGAACTCAAGTTTTTGGTTATAAATTTCCAAAGGAAATACAGGATCTGGTATATCTTCACTCAGATTTTCTAATTTTCCTAATATTTCTATTGTTTTTTGGGTAAGAAAAATATATCTTCTAACTGCATGTAAATCTTTATTATAGGGAGGAAGTTTTACATTGTAAAAAAAAGGACTTCCCTCTCTGTGGTTTGAAAATCCTATTTTATATTCAGCTCTACTTAGTCCTGTAATAATCCCACTTTTTAAAAGCCCTTGATAATCTATAACTACATTATATTCTTGAGCTCTCAAGTCCTTTAAAAAGTTTTTAAATTCTCCCAAGGAAAAAAAAATGTTTTTTGAGAAAATAAGAAGTCTATTAATATAAGGATGATTTTCTAAAATTTCAAAATTTCTTTTATCTACAACCCAGTCAATCTGTGCTTCAGGAAAATATTTTTTTAACAAACTTAAAGATGGTAGAGTTTGGACTATATCTCCTAGAGCTGATAGTTTAACTATCAGGACTTTCATTTCCTTGAAAACAATCTTTGATAATAAATTCAGCTGCCTCTTTCAAATTTTTTGCTACAAAATATGGAATTATTCCTTTTTTAGGAGCCACATATTTAAGTTCTCCCTTACCATATCCTGTCAAAACAAGAATACCCTTTATTCCTATGTTTTGAGCTGTTTCTATATCTATGATTTTATCTCCTATTAAATAAGATCTTTTAAGATCTATAGAATATTTTTCTATAGCTTGAATTACGAGCCCTGGTTTTGGTTTCCTACAAGAGCAATTTTCTTCTGGATGGTGAAAACAAATAAAAAAATCATCAATAAAAACTCCTTTTTTCTTAAGCTTCTTTTGTAAAAGTTCATTTGTTTTAAAAACAAGTTCCTTGGGAAAATAACCTCTCGCTGGTCCGCTTTGATTACTAATTACTATTAACTTAAATCCATAATTTTTAAGAAGTTTTAAAGCAGATGCAACACCTGGTAAAATTCTCAAACGAGAAAGATCATTAATATATCCCATTTCCTCATTTAAAGTACCGTCCCTATCAAGAAACACTGCAGGACATTTCATTTCTTTCATCTTAAGTAATATGAAATTTATATTCAGAGATATGAAATTCTTTGTTTGGTTTCAAAACAGCTGTAAAGTTATATTTTTTTTCTAAATCCTCTAAATATTGAATTTCTTCTCCTATTATTTCTGAAAGATCGGGGTGTATTTCTATCTCAACTTTTTTATTTTTAATATGGGGTCCCATTTTCATAAGCCTTCTCAATATTTCATAATAAATAGTCCTTTTACTTTTTATTTTTCCCTCTCCAGAACAATAGGGACAAGATTCATAAAATGTCTGATAAAGAGATTCTCTTTTCCTCTCTCGTGTCATTTGAAGTATTCCAAAGGGTGAAATAGGAAGAAAACTATGTTTAGCTTTGTCTTTTTTAAGAGCCTCTTTTAAGGTTTGAAGAACCAGTTCTTGATGTTCAGGATTTTCCATGTCTATAAAATCAATAATAATAAGTCCTCCTATATTTCTCAGTCTTAATTGATAAGCAATTTCCTCAGCAGCCTCTAAATTAATTTTAAAAACTGTTTCCTCAAGTTCTTTAGTGCCCGTGTATCTTCCTGTATTTACATCAATGGCGGTAAAGGCTTCGCAAGGCTCAATTACTATAAATCCACCAGATTTTAACCACACCTTTCGAGAGAGTATTTTTTTTATATCTATTTGAATTCCATGAGCTGTAAAAATATCTTCTTGTCCCTCATAAAGTTCTATATAAGGAACAAGGTGGGGGAAAAATTTTTTTAAAAATTCTTTAATATTTTCGTAAAACTCTCGGTTATCTACTATTATTGCTGAGATCTGCTTATTAAAAAGATCTCTTACAGCTCTTAAGGCTATGTTTAATTCTTCATAAATAAGTGCTGGAGCTTTTACTTTTTCTGCTTTTTCTTTTATTTCCTGCCAAAGAGATAGAAGAAATTCCATTTCCATTTTTAAATCCTCTTGAGAAGCATCAACTGCTGCAGTTCTTATAATCCAACCTGTGTTAGGTGGTCTTATTTCTTCTAAAATTTCTTTTAATTTCTTACGATCTTTTTCGTTTTTTATTTTTCTTGAAATCCCTACATGATTCATATAAGGAAGATAAACTAAATAATGTCCAGGTAAAGTAAGGTTAGTTGAAACCCTTGCACCTTTATTTCCTATTGGTTCTTTTATGACCTGAACTAAAATTTCCTGCCCCTCTTTAAGGATTTCATGCAGGTTAGTAATTATTATACCCTCTTTATCCCAATCTACTTCACCTGGAGGCATAATATCATCGCCGAAAAGAAAGGCAGTTCTTGCTAAACCAAGATCTAAAAAGGCTGAATTAATACCTGGAACAACTCTTACAACTTTTGCTTTATATATATTTCCAACAAGGCCCTTTTCAGAGGGTCTTTCCACATAAAATTCTACTAGTTGATTTCCCTCTATGAGACCTACTCTTATCTCAAAAGGTGTATAATTTATAAGAAGTTTTTCCATTTTATAACTTATATTTTTAGCTCCTTAATAAATTCTCTTATTATTTTTTCTAATCTTTTTTCTGTTTTTTTAGATTGTTCTACTACTTCGGAAAAAAGTATGGGTTTGAAATTGTCAGGATCATTAACATTACAAATAACAGAAATTCCAAGAACTTTTATCCCCGCATGAACAGCAACTATTACTTCCGGAACTGTTGACATACCTACTGCATCAGCTCCTATCATTCTTAAGAATCTTGTTTCTGCAGGAGTTTCTAAACTTGGACCAGGTACAGCCACATAAACCCCTTCCTTTACATCCTCATTTAATTTTTGAGAAATCTTTTTAAACAAATTTCTTAATCCTGAATCATAAGCACAGGACATATCAGGAAATCTTGGTCCCCAACTTTCATTGTTTATCCCTCTCAAAGGATTGTCAGGAATTAAGTTTATATGATCTTTTATAATCATTATATCACCAGGCTTAAAACTTAAATTTAACCCTCCAGCAGCATTGGAAACAAGGTAAATTTTTGGTTTAAAAAGAGTAAGGACTCGTAAAGGAAAGGTTAATTCCTTTGCTGAATATCCTTCATAAAAATGAAATCTTCCCTGTAGAACTGTTACCTTTTTACCTTCTAAATAACCAAAAATAAGCTCTCCTTTATGAGTTTCAACTGTGGAAACTGGGAAATTAGGAATTTCTTTATAAGGAAAAGTTTTTACTTTGTCTATTTTTTCTCCCAAGGAAGAAAGACCCGTTCCTAAAGTAATAATTATATCAGGGGAAAAGGGAATCCTTTCTTTTAAAAATTGATAAGTTTCTTCAACCTTTTTAAAGTAATGGTCCTCCTCTTTCATCAATTAAAATTTCTCCCTCTTCAAATTTAGTAGTAAATTTTGGTCTTCCAAGTTCATCAAATTCTAAAACCTTAACTTTTATTTTATCTCCAATGTTATAAACTGACTTTAAATCTCTGGGAGGATTTTCCATTTTGGAAATGTGTAAAAGCCCGATTTTACCAGGGAATACTTCTACAAAAAGTCCATAAGGTTCGATTCTTGTTATCTTTCCTTCATAAATTTTTCCTATTTCAATTTCTGCAATTATTGCTTCTATTTCCCTTTTAGCTGCCTCGATATCCTCTTTTCTCTTTCCTGTAATAGAAACCCTTCCTCCTTCAAGAACCCATATTACTGTATTGGTTTTTTCTCTAATTTCTTTTACGGTTTTACCTCCTGGACCTATAATTAAGAAAGCTTTATCTTCTGGAACAGTAATAATTTCAATTTTTGGAGCATAGGGTGAGAGTTCTTTTCTTGGTTCTGGAATAGCTGAATACATTTTTTCTAAAATCAACAAACGAGCATTTTTAGCTTTTTGTAAAGCCTCTTCCATTATTTCTTTTTTTAGTCCTTTTATCTTTATATCCATCTGAATGCTTGTAATTCCGTCTCTAGTTCCAGCAACTTTAAAATCCATATCTCCGAGCTGATCTTCCTCTCCCAAAATATCTGTCAAAATAGCATATCTGTCTTTTTCCATGACTAATCCCATTGCAATTCCAGCAACATGTTTGGTTAAGGGAACTCCTGCATCAAAGAGAGCAAGAGAACCTGCACATACTGTTGCCATAGAAGATGATCCGTTAGATGCAAGTACATTTGCTACTACTCTAATTATATAAGGAAACTTTTCTTCTGGAGGAATTAGCGGTTCAAGAGCCCTTTCAGCTAAGGCTCCATGCCCAATCTCTCTTCTTCTTGGAGGTCCCCAAGGTCTTGCCTCTCCTGTACAAAAAGGTGGGAAATTATAATGAAGCATAAATCTTTTAAAAGTTTCTCCTTCATAAATACTTTCAACCATTTGTGCTTCTTCAGGGGAACCTAAGGTAACAGTAGCAAAAACTTGAGTTTCTCCTCGACTAAAAATAGCACTTCCATGAGGTCTCTCAAAGGGATGAATTTTTATATCTATAGGTCTTATTTCATCTGGTGTTCTTCCATCAATTCTTTTACCTTCTTCAAAAAGTTTCTTTCTTAAAATCTGACTAACCAATTTTTTATAAGCATAACTAAATGCTACCTTGTTAACTTCCTGATTTTCTAAGGTTGCTAAAAATTCTTCAAAAATTTTATTAATATTTTCTTTCCTTAATCTTTTATCTGAAATTTCCAAAGCCTTTAGGATTTTTTCATAACAAAAATCCTTTAGTTTAATTTTAAATTCATCTGATAATTCAAGAGGTTGTATTTCCTTTTTAGGAACACCTACACGACTTCTTAAGTTTTCTTGCGCCTCTATTAAAGGCTGACATTTTTCCAGTGCTAAATAAAGTGCTTCTGTAATTATTTTTTCTTCAACCTCTTTTCCTCCTCCTTCAACCATAACAATTGCATCCCTTGAGCAGGCTACAACTAAATCAAGATCTGCTTTTTGTCTTTCCTCATAGGTGGGATTGATGATAAATTTTCCATCTACTCTTGCAATCCTGCATCCAGCTAAAGGACCTTCAAAGGGTATTTTTGAAATATGTAAGGCTGCGGAAGCGCCTATAATGGAAAGAACATCAGGATCATATTGTTCGTCAGCAGAAAGGGTTAAAGCTATAACTACTACATCATAGAAAAAACCTTCGGGGAAAAGAGGTCTTATAGAACGATCTATTAAACGAGAAACGAGAATTTCTCTATCAGTTGGTTTACCCTCTCTTTTTATAAATCCTCCAGGAATTTTACCCCAGGCAGAGGCTTGCTCTCGGTAGTCAACCGAAAGTGGGACGAAATCAACTCCCTCAACTAAATTTTCTCCCATAACCACTGTAACTAAAACTGCGGTATCTCCTTGTCTAACAATTGTCTCTCCATCAGAAAACTTAGCATATTCCCCAGTTTCAATAATTATTGGAGCTGAAGAACCAATCTCTACCTTAAATCTTTCCATACACTTAATGCCCCCTTAAGATTTTTGAATTTGCTTTAAAGTTTAGAATATAACTTTAATTTTTCAAGATAGAATCTTCTTTCTAACTTTTACTTGCTAACTTAATAAAGTTTAATTAAAATCTTAAAAATTTTTAAAAATTGTTTAGCATTATAGTAAAAATTTTTTAAAAGTGTATTATATTAAAATAAAAAACTTAATTCTTGCAAATAGGGAGTCAAAAAATGGAAAAACTTTTAGAAATAAAAGACCTTTGGGTAGAGATAGAAGGTAAAGAGGTTCTTAAAGGAATTAATTTAACCCTTCCTTTAGGTCAAACCCATGTAATATTTGGGAAAAACGGATCAGGAAAAACATCCCTTCTTATGACCATTATGGGATTTCCTGTTTACAAAATTAAGCATGGAAGGATCTTGTTTAAGGGCGAAGATATAACTGAGCTTCCTCCTTATGAAAGGGCTAAAAGAGGAATTGGAATAATGTTTCAGAGACCACCTACAGTAAAGGGGGTAAAATTAAGAGATATTTTAAAACTTTGTGCTAAAGAAAACAAGGTAAAAATTGAAGAACTAGCGCAGGCTTTTCAGTTTGAGAACTTTCTTGATAGAGAAGTAAATAAAGGTTTTTCGGGAGGGGAACTTAAAAAAAGTGAACTCCTTCAACTTTTGGTTCAGGATCCAGATTTGGTCCTACTTGATGAGCCAGAATCAGGAGTTGATGTAGAAAATATTCAATTAATTGGAGAGATGATTAAAAAACTTTTACAAAAAGACACCCCTCATAAGCCAAGAACAAAAAGTGGACTTATAATTACTCATACAGGTTTTATTCTTCAATATGTAGCAGCTGATCTCGGATATGTGATTATGGATGGAGAAATTTATTGTCAAGGAAATCCTATAGAAATCTTTGAAGGTATTCAAAAATATGGATATGAAGGTTGTAAAAAATGTTTAAAAAGACTTAGCTTTTAATCGGAGGCTTTTATGTTAGAAAAAGCAGTAAATCTAAAAAGCTTTAAATCTGCTAAAGTTGCCCCCACACCTAAAGATTTTACAGAATTGAGTGAAGAAGAAAAAGAACACCTTAAACTTTTAGGTTTGGATGAAAATTTAAAAAGAGAAGGAGAGTATGTTCAGGTAGATGCGATACCTCTTCTCTGTAAGAGAAAAGTAGAAGGTTTGGAAATCCTTCCCGTTACTGAAGCTTTAAAAAAATATGACTGGATTTCAGATTATTACTGGAAGGCTGTATCTTCAGAAAAAGATGAATTTACAAAAGCAGTAGCTGAGGATTTGGATAACGGATATTTTATAAGAGTTTTACCTAACTATAAATTAGTTTATCCAGTGCAGACCTGTTTATATATAAGAACCGATAACATAGCTCAAAGAGTTCATAATATTGTAATTGTAGAAGAGGGAGCTGAACTTAATTTGATTACTTCTTGTTCAGTTCATCCCCGTATAGGATCAGCTCTTCACATAGGTATTTCCGAATTTTATGTCAAAAAAGGAGGTAAATTGACTTTCACCATGATTCATGTATGGGGAGAGAAAACGAGCGTAAGACCAAGGACAGGAATTATTGTAGAAGAAGATGGAACTTATATTTCTACTTATGTAACCCTTTTCCCTGTAAAAAATATTCAAACAGCTCCTGTATGTCGCCTTATAGGAAAAAATGCTAAAGCCTCATTTATATCCATAATTGCCAATCACCCAGGTTCTTATGTGGACATAGGTGGAGAGGTACATTTAGAGGCAGAAGAAACAAGAACAGAAATTATCTCCCGTAATGTAATTTATGGAGGTGAAAATATTGCAAGAGGTAGAATAATAGCTAAAGCACCTAAGGTAAAGGGACATTTAGAATGTCAGGGACTAATGTTATCTGATGAAGGGGTTATGAAAGCTATCCCAGAACTTGATAGTTATTTTTATGACGTGGAACTAACTCATGAAGCTGCGGTAGGTAAAATTGCTCAAGAAGAGGTGGAATACCTTATGGCAAGAGGATTAAGCGAAGATGAAGCTATTTCTCTTATTGTAAAAGGCTTTTTAACTATTAAAATAGAAGGAATACCACCTGCATTACAATCTCAAATTGATAAAACTTTAGAACTTGCAAAATTAGGTTTTTAACCTCAAGAATGCAAATAAAATCCTACTTAAAAAATCTAAGTCCCTACCCTCCTGGAAAAACTATTGATGAAATCAAAAGAGAACTAAATATCTCTGAGAAAATATGTAAACTTAATTCTAACGAAAACCCTTTAGGACCATCTCCAAAGGTAATAGAAGTTCTTAAAAACTCACTTTCACAAATTCATTATTACCCAGAGGCAAGTTACTGGAAGCTTAGAGAAACTTTAGCAAAAATGTGGAATGTTTTGCCTGAACAAATTATATTAGGAAATGGATCAAATGAAATAATAGATTTTATTTTTAAAACTTTAGTTGAACCTGATGATGAGATTATTATAAGTAAACCAAGCTTTTTAATGTACGAAAAATTTGCCCAAATTTATGGAGCAAAGATAAAAGCTATAGCCTTAACTGAAGAATTGACACATAATTTAGATGAAATTTTAAAAAATATTTCTGAAAAAACAAAAATTATTTTTTTAGATCATCCTCACAATCCTTCGGGAAGCATTATAGAGAGAAAATCTTGGGAAAAATTTTTAGAGAAGGTGCCATCTCATATTTTAATAGTAATAGATGAAGCCTACGGAGATTTCATAGAAAATCCTTCTATTCCTTTGGGTATAGAATTTTTGAAAAGGGGATATAAAATTTTAGTCCTTAGAACTTTTTCTAAGGCTTGGGGACTTGCAGGCTTAAGATTAGGTTACGGAATAACCTTTTTAGAACTTTCTAAAATACTTGATTTAGTAAGACAACCCTTTAATATTAATATTTTAGCTTATAAAGCAGGATTAGCGGTTCTTGAGGATAAAGAATACATAGAAAAGAGCATAAATATAGTAAAAGAAGGCAGAAAATATTTAACTGAAGCCTTAACAGATCTTGGATTCAAGGTTTATCCTTCTCAGGCAAACTTTATTATGGTTGATTTTGGTGAAAGGGCGGAAATTTTTTATAAGGAATTGTTTAAGAGAGGAATTTTGGTAAGACCTTTGAAAGCTTATGGCTTTCCCAATGCTCTAAGAATTTCTATAGGATTACCAGAGGAAAATAAATTATTAGTTGAAAATTTGAAAGATTTGTTAAATATTTCACCTTGACAAAAATTTTTTACCAAGTAAGTTTAGTTAAAATGAAAAGAATGATTATGCCTGCAATTATTTTAGTTTTTTTTGTGGTAGGATTAATTATCTTCAATGGATATAGTGAGAATGCTAACCAAAGTGCTACTGTCGAAAAACCTAAGGATTTTAAATGTTTAAAATGTCATAAAGGATCTAAAAGTCTTGAAAATATGACAGAAGAAAAAGGTATTACCTCTGCAGAGGCTCTCAGATTTTTGATAAGAAAGGGTCCTAAATCTGGATTACATAAAACTGTTCCAGATGAAGATTTGGAAAAGGCTATTCAATATTTGAATCTTAAATAAAATATTTAATCGATTTGTATAACCCTTTATGCCTTCAAAAAAGAAAAGTTTTTTTCAAAGTTTAGAAGAAGAAATTCTTTCTTTATTGAAAAAACAAGAAAAACCTTTATTTCTTAGAGAGATTTATCATCTTTTGCATATTCCTTCTGAAAAAAGAAACCAAGTAAGAAGTGTAATTAAAAATTTATTGGAGAGCGGAAAAATAATTCAATTAAAAAGAAGAAAATATGGTTTTCCTGAAGATTTTCCTATATACCAAGGAAAGCTTAGAGTCCATCCAGATGGTTTTGGATTTGTAGAAACTGAAGATGGAAGAACAGTTTTTATTCCTCCAAGAAAAATAAAGAATGCCCTTAATGGTGATGTTGTATTAGTAAGAATTGAAAAAATAACACCCAAGGGTCCAGAAGGAAGTATTATTAAAGTTTTAGAAAGAAAAAGAAAAAATATTGTTGGATATTTAGTTAAAAGAAAAAAGCATTTTTTTGTTGAACCTGAGGACCCAAGATTTCCTTTTGAAATTTATATCCCTAAAAAGAAACTTCACGGAGCTAAAAAAGATCATTTAGTGGTTACAAAAATTATTCAAAATATTTCAGAATTTGGACTTCCTGTAGGAGAAATAATTAAAGATCTTGGAGATCCTCAAAAATTGGAAACTCATGCTTGGGCTGTAGTTTATACCTATGATCTCCCCCATCTTTGGAGTCAAAAGGTTCAGAGAGAACTTATAAGGATACCAGATGAAGTAAAATCTGAAGATAAACAAGGAAGAGTAGATCTTACCCAAATTCCTTTAGTTACTATAGACGGAGAAAATGCTCGAGACTTTGATGATGCAATCTGTGTAAAGAAAACTAAAAAAGGGTATAAACTTTGGGTAGCTATAGCTGATGTATCTTATTATGTTTTAAAAAATACCTTTTTAGATAGAGAAGCTTATTTAAGAGGAACAAGTGTTTATTTTCCTAATATGGTTATTCCCATGTTTCCTGAAAAATTATCCAATCATCTTTGTAGTCTTAATCCAAAAGTTGAAAGACTTGCTATAACTGTAGAGATTGATTTTACTAAAGAGGGGGAAATTATTAATACTAAATTTTACGAGACTGTTATAAAATCACATGCCCGTTTAACTTATACAGAAGTTAAAAAAATGATAGTTGATAAGGAGAAAGAAGTTATTGAAAAATATAAAGATTTATATCCCATGTTAGAAGAAGCAGCAGAACTTGCTGTTATTTTAAGAGAAAAGAGACTTAAAAGAGGAAGTCTTGATTTTGATCTTCCAGAACCAGAGGTGATCATAAATATGAAGGGAGAAGTGGAAAATATTATAAAAAGAGAAAGAAATCTTGCTCACATGCTTATAGAAGATTTTATGATTACTGCTAATGAGGCTGTAGCAGAATATTTAACCAAAAAGGGGTATCCTTTTCTTTATAGAATTCATGAAAATCCTGATCCCAATAAATTTAAACAACTTTCGGAAATATTTTTAGCTTATGGAATAGATATTAACCATCCAGAAGAATTAACCCCTCAATTTTTCCAAGAACTTATCGCAAAATTTAGTGGAAAGCCCTATGCTTATTTATTTAATACACTTCTTTTAAGATCTCTTAAACAGGCAAAATACTCTCCTGAAAATTTAGGACACTTTGGTCTTGCCTCTTCCTGTTATTGTCATTTTACTTCTCCTATTAGAAGGTATCCAGATCTTGTTGTTCACAGAACACTTAAAAGAGCTTTAAGAAATAGAAAACCTCCCTATAAAGAGGAAGAATTAGAAGTAATGGGTAAATTTCTTTCTGAAAGGGAAAGAATAGCAGAAGAAGCAGAAAGAGATGTTTTAAAAAGATTTCAAGCGTTTTTTATGAAAGACAAAATAGGAGAAATCTTCCACGGAATTATTACAGGAATTACTGCATTCGGATTTTTCGTAGATTTAGAAGAATATTTAGTAACTGGTGTAGTAAGATTGATCGATATAAAAGATGATTATTATAATCTTGATGAAAAAGGAATAGCCCTTGTAGGAAAAAATACAGGAAGAATCTTTCGATTAGGACAAAAAGTTAAAGTTAGAGTAAAAGAGGTTGATTTAAAAAGATTTTATATCAATTTTGAAGTTTTAGAATAAAAGTCAGCTTTTAAGAAGGTAAACTTTTCCCAAGTGTGGTTAAAGCTAAATTAAGATGTAGAACTCCCTTCTGAGCTTGAATTTTATCTGCAAGTTCCTTTATCTCATTTGCCTTTCCTTTTACTAAAACCGCCTCTAAACACCTATCATGATCTACATGGATATGCTGAGTAGTAATGATCTTATCGTAATGGTTATGTTGTATTTCAATAAGTTTATCAGCAAGTTCTCTCTTATGATGATCGTATAAATAGGTTATAACACCTACAACCTCCTCTTTTGATTCTTTCCATTCCTCTTCCACTAACTTTTGTCTTATTAGATCTCTAATTGCTTCTGAACGATTAGCGTAGTGTTTTCTTTCTATATATTCGTCAAAAGCTTTTAAAAGTTCCTCAGGAATAGAGATCCCAAAGCGTGCTAATTTTTCCATCTCAATATCCTCCTTAATGCTACTTTTTATTTTATTGATTTAAAATTTAAATTATTAATTTAACATAAATATTAATTTTGTAAAGTCTTTAAGAGAACTTTATAAAACTTTGTGTCAATATTAAAGCAATTTTTTGTTATTACTAATTAAATTCTAAAACCTATTGAATTCTTTTAATTATATGATAGTTTTTTAAACTTAATTAATTTTTTAGGAGGCTAAGGTGAAGGAATATAATGTAGCTATAGTTGGAGCAACAGGAGCTGTAGGCAGAATGATGCTTACTGTTTTAGAGGAAAGAAATTTTCCTATTAAAAATTTAAGACTTTTTGCTTCTTCCAAATCAAAGGGTCTAAAATTGCCTTTTAAAGGCGAAGAAATAGAGGTTGAAGTTTTAGAAGAGACCAAAAGTTTTAAAGGAATAGATATAGCTTTATTTTCTGCAGGGGCACAAAGAAGTTTAGATTATGCGCCACTTTTTGCAAAAGATGGTGCTGTAGTTATAGATAATTCAAGTGCTTGGAGAATGGATCCAGAGGTGCCACTTGTTGTTCCTGAAGTCAATCCTCATGCAGTAGCAGGATATAAAAATAAAGGTATTATTGCTAATCCTAATTGTTCTACTATTCAAATGGTAGTTGCTTTAAAGCCTTTGCATGAGTATGGTAAAATTAAAAGGATTGTAGTAAGTACCTATCAATCAGTTTCAGGAGCTGGACAAAAAGCTATAAATGAGCTGGAAGCTCAAGTAAAAGCTTGGTGTCAAGGAACACCTATGCCACCTGCTAAATATATTCCTCAAATTATAGCTTTCAATTGTGTTCCTCATATAGACGTGTTTCTTCCAAATGGTTATACTAAAGAAGAAATGAAGATGATTGAGGAAACAAAAAAGATTATGGAGGACCCTAATATCAAAGTTACCGCAACCACTGTAAGAGTACCAGTATTTTATGGACATGCTGAATCTGTAAATGTTGAAACAGAAAAAAAGATAACCGTAGAAAAGGCAAGAGAACTCCTTGAAAAAGCTCCAGGAGTAATAGTACTTGATAATCCTGAAGAAAAGCTTTATCCTCTACAGATTGAAGTTACAGGAAGAGATGAAGTTTTTGTAGGGAGGATAAGAGAAGACTTTTCTATAGAAAATGGGCTCAATCTCTGGATAGTTGCTGATAATCTTAGAAAGGGTGCAGCAACAAATGCAATACAGATTGCTGAAGTCTTAATTCAAAATTATCTTTAAGTTCTACCAACTAAATGGAAATTTTTGTTGAAGAATCTGCTCTTTCCTTTCAGCTAACTAAGGAAATTCTCAAAAACTATCCTGCAAAGATAATTTCTTCCTATGAAGATTTTAAATGGGAAGAAAAATCCTTCTCAGAACTTGTATCTATTGGTAAAAAAAGGCTATTTTTAATGTTTTATAAAGGTGGATTTTTTAAAAGCTGTCCAGGAACGAAAGTTTATTTTTGCTGTGGCTATAAAATCTTTCACTTTGGAGAAGGTTGTCCTTTGGATTGTAGTTATTGTATTTTACAATATTATTTAAATAGACCAGGTCTT
>PNIK01000003.1 GCA_002877985.1 Thermodesulfobacterium geofontis
AGTGATTATAAATGGAAAGGAGGAGATTAAAAAATGGTTTGATGTTAAACATGGAATAAAAGAGGAGGCTGAAAAAGACTTAGAGAAAGCTTATAAAATTGTAGAAAAGAAAGAACATAAGCGAAGAGTTCAACTATTTTACCCACTGGAATCCAACAAAACAGTTAATAATACAGAAGAAAATGGGGTTTGTACTATAGAAAAACCTTGCCAATAGATTTTAGTATAATTTTGTTATATTAATTTTTATTAAAATAAGCACTATTAAAAAAATTCCTCCTATAAACCCCCAGAATCCAACTGCTCTAAAAGTTTCTTGGAAACTCCAGCTTAAAGCTTGTATATATTGAGCATGGTATAAAAGTACTTTTGCCTTTTTTTCTGCTATAGGTGTAAAAAAAAACTTTTCTATAAAAGGAATTTTTGAGTAAATAAATTGTTTTACATAAAACCAATTTTGAAGTTCGTTTGTTCTTAAAAAGAATTCATTCGTATGTCTATTTAAATGATTGGTTGCAATGGCAGTTCCAAAAGAACCTCCAAGGAATCTTATGTAATGAATAAGAGCAACTCCTAAACCTGTAAGCTTACCCAAATTTTTCATAGCAAGAGTAGTTAAAGGGGCAAAGAAGGTGCCTATACATACTCCTAAAGGTAATGTTAAGAGAATGGCTTCATAAGCAGGTGTATAATAATTAAGGTTTGGGATTATAAAAAGAGTAACTATTAAAAAGAAAATCCAGTTGAAAAATAAAATAGGAAGGGGTGATAATTTATCAGATAGTATTCCTGAAATAATACTAAAGAATCCAATTAGCATAGTAGGAGGAAGCATATGGACCCCTGCTTGAAAAGTGGTTAAACCTTTTAAATTTTCATAATAGAGGGGAAGAAGATAAAATATTTGATACATTCCAAACCCCACAATAAAAAAATAAAATCCTATACTCCAGGTATATTCAGGGAATTTAAATATTTCCCAATTTATTAAGGTATTTTTAAATTTTAAGGAAGCAAAAAGTTCACTTGCAAAAAATAGACAAAAAGAAATTAAACTTATAAAAAGGCAATTTATAATAAAAGTTGATTGAAACCATCCATATTGTTGGCCTTTAGAAAGCATTATAAGAAGGAAGATGGTTGCTCCTGCAATAAAAAAATAGCTTATAAAATTAAATTTAAATGTTTTTAATTTCCCGATAAATTTAGGAAGCACTATCAAAGATGAGATAATATTTAAAATTCCTATGGGAATATTAATATAAAAAATCCATCTCCAATTTAAATATTCAGTAATAAACCCTCCTACTGTTGGGCCCAAGGCTGGGGCAAAACTGACACCGAGACCATAAATTCCGAGAGCTGTTCCTCTTTTTTCAGGAGGATAGACAAGCATAAGAATAGTTTGAGCACAAGCCATGATAAAAGCCTCCCCTATTCCTTGAGAGCTTCTAAAAAAAATCATTTGAGCTAAAGAAGTAGCACTTGCACAAAAGAAGCTTGAAACAGTAAAAATTATCATTCCCACAATAAAAGTATAGGAATAGCCTATATATTTGGAAAAGTTTTCTACAAAAAGAAGGGCAGTTGCTGCAGCAATCATATAGCTTGTAATAACCCATTGAATTCCATAAAGATCAGTTGATAGAGGTCCCATCATTTTAGGAAGGGTTACATCTACAATGGTGGTATCAAGTATAGCCATAAAAGTACCCACCATTACAGAAATGGTAATTAAAATTCTTTCCTTAGGAGAAATTAGTTTATGAACTTCTTCAAAAAGAACTTCAATTGAGTTTCTCTCAATTAAGGACATTTTTAAAAGATTCTTTTAATTTCTACTTCTCCACCAAGCCCCACCCTTAAAAGACTCTTATTTCCTTTGGTAATTTTTATTTTTACATAAATTCTCTGAGCAAGTTTAGTAAACTCTCCTGCTGAAATGTCTCTTGGGACAAGGGCAAAGGTAGCAGCTGAAGCAGGTAAAACTTCATCTACCACTCCTTCAAACTTCTCATCTGGATAGGCATCAAGTTTTATTTTGGCAGGAGATCCTTTTTTCACCCCTCTTAATTTTGTTTCTTCAAGTAAAACAAGCACATAAAAAGAATTTGGATCAACTATAGCATAAACTGGTTCTCCTGGGCCCAAAACATCTCCTTCTGAATGAAATTTTTTAGCAATTATTCCATCAACAGGGCTATAAAGTTTAGTATAGGAATGATAGATCTCAGCTTCTTCTTTTTGCTTTTCTATGTTTTTCTTTTTAGCTTCTAAAGAGGATAAAAAAGATTTATAAGCAAGAACAGTATTTTTTTCATTTAAAGCAAGAGCTATATTTTTTTCTACCTCTTCTTGTTGTCTTTTGATAGCTAAAAATTGAGCTTCTGTAGCAGAGATTTGATGTTCCAGCTCTTTTTCTTGGGTCTGAATTTCTTCCAAATCATGAGCAGAAATTAATCCATCTTTATAGAGCTTTTCATATCTCTCTTTATCTCTTTTAACCTGAGCTAAACGGACTTTTAGTTTTTCCATATTATAAAGTTGAGCCCTTTCTTCTTCTTTTAATCTATCTTTTGTTTTAGTGAGTTGTTCCACTTTTAAAGGTATTTCTTTTTCAAGTTTTGCAATATTAAATCCCAGTGCATTTTTCTGATTTTCAATCTCGGCTAAAGCTTTTTCTAATTGAGAAACTTTAAGAGCATAATCTATACTTTCGAGTTCAGCTAAAATTTCGTCTTTTTTTACCAAATCCCCTTCATTTTTATAAAGTTTTACAAGCCTTCCATTAACTTTTGGGAAGCTTACATATATGAGATTATCAGCTTGCACAAAAACTGCATCAGTTACAGCATAATGATATCTGTGCCAAAGAAAATAAGCAAGCCAGCTTAAGAAAAAGATAGCTAAAGCAATAAGAACAAAAAATCCTATTTTTTTCTTGTTTTGAAACATAAATTAATATGTAAGTACTTACTTACTAAATTAAAATTAAATATTATCACAAAACATTCTTGTGTCAATAAAGTCTTGTTTTTTTGTTGTCAGGGCTTTAATAATTGTTTTTTAAAAAAATTATTTTAAAATTTTAAGGCTAAAAGGAATTTGAATATGCAGATTAATTTACAACCGCTTTTAGTTTGTGCTAAAACTATTTCTGATGCCTGGTTTCAAATAATTTATAATATTCTTGATAGAAGTTATCTTCAGCCTATTCAAAAGGGATCCTTTGAAAAAGAGCAGATAAGGTATCAGCTTCCTTCTTTAGTAGTATTTATAGAAAGACCTTGGGAGGATATGGTTCCTGAAATACCTCCTCATCTGGGGATACCTTCACCAACAAATATGGAATTTATAGAGGAATATTTTGCCGAATATCTTATGAATCCAGAATTAGCTCCTAATGAAACTTATAGATACTCTTCAAGAATACATTATCCAATGCCAAAAGGAGGAACTCAGCTTGAAAGGGTTATTCAGATGCTAAAAGAAACCCCTCTTACTAATCAAGCAGTTATTGAAGTAGGAACACCAGAGGATCACGATATTTGTTATGGAAAAGATGGTAACCTTGATCCTCCATGTCTTAGAATAATAGATTTCAAAGTTATTCCTGTAGAGGGGAAACCTATTTTAACAGTTTCAGTTTATTTTAGAAGTTGGGATTTATGAGCTGGATTTCCAACGAATCTCGGAGGAATAGAGTTACTCAAGCAGTATGTGGCTATGGAGGCAGAATTAGAAAACGGACCTATGTATGCTTATTCAGCTGGAGCACATATTTATGGTTATCAACTTGATTTGGTAAAAACAAGAATTTTAAAAAAATAAAGAAAATATTCTCATTAATTTTTTTATAATTTCATTTTAAAATAGTAAATATGTGCGACATTTAAATTGATACCACAAATGAAAGAATTTCCGTGTTATTACTAATGGAATGTCACACTTTATTCCTTTTTTGAAATGTCACATTTTTTCTCTTTAAAAAATCTTTTCTCCAAGGATGATTTAAGAGTGATCAAACTCGTAACATTTAGTTTTATCATGATATCCCCTAAGATGATTATCAGAGAGAAATTACCAGATATGTGACATTTCAAAATAGTAATTAGGAGTAACATTTTAAATTTGAAACCACATGAAAGAATTTCTGCTTGACTTCTATAAATTATTTTACTATGATACATTTTATATGATGTAATTTTGATAGGAGAAAGAAAATAAAATTTCATTATTCTTTCTCTGTTTTTTTTATTTTTTATTTATTTTTATGTTTATTTTTTACCAAAACTTGTGCAGAAGAAATAAACTGGATAAAAATTGTTTTTCCTGAAAGAGATGTCTTACTAATTGAAAAGAAACCCAAAATAAAAGTTAAATTCTTAAAATCTATCAAAATGGAAACTTTAGTAGTAATTTTTGATAGCACAGATATTACCCAATTATTAGAAATTAAAGATAATGGATTTGAATACAAACCTTTTATGGTAATTTCTGCAAGAGAGCATAGAATTAGCATAACCGTAGAAGATATAAAAGGAAGTCAACTTCAAAAGGAAATTTCTTTCAGTACCAAGCATACAAGAAATTTTGAAGAATTGGTAACACAAAATGATCATACTGCTACTTATGAAACCCATATTAAAAAGCCAAACTATTCAAAAAACTTTCCTGATCAAAAAATTGAGGTAAACCTTGGTTCTCAAAACTGGTTAAATCAAAACACTCCTCTTTCTCCTCCCTTTGAAAAGGGGTGATGCAGTATTTTGACTTTTTAGCCTAGTTTAGCTATATTTATTTATATGAGCAGATTATTGCGTATAAGTGAAGCAAGTAAAGTTTTAGGAGTTTCTACTAGCACTCTAAGAAGATGGGATAAGGAAGGAAAGATTAAATCCTATAGAGTAGGAAAAGAAAGAAGATATTCTTACGAAGAGCTTATGGAATTTTTGGGGAAGGGGAAACCACAAGCGGTAGCTATTTATGGTAGAGTTTCGTCCCGAGATCAAAAAGAAGATTTGACAAGGCAGTTAGAGTTTTTAAGAAAGCATGTAGAAGGAAAGTTTGAAAAAATTTACGAAGTGTCTGATATAGCCAGTGGTGTAAAAGAAAGCAGGAGAGGGCTTTTAAACCTTATAGAACTTGCAAAGCTCAAGAAAATAAAAGCTGTTTACATTACTTGTCCTGACAGACTTACAAGGTTTGGTTATAATTACTTTGTAGAATTTTTCAAAGCTTTGGGAGTAGAGGTGGTGGCAGTTAACGGCAAGGAATACAAAGAATCACAGCAGGAACTTGTAGAAGATTTAATTGCTATTCTTACTTTCTTTGCGGGCAAACTTTACGGAATGAGAGCCAATAAGATTAAAACCTTTTTAAAGGAGCTAAAGAGTGAGAACAAGTAGCATTAGTGTAAATATAGGAATAAAAGCTTTAACCTTGGCGTGCAAGACAAAATCCAAGC
>PNIK01000107.1 GCA_002877985.1 Thermodesulfobacterium geofontis
AATCACAAAATTTATCCCAAAAAAAATGATAAATCTCCATGGCTGATTGGTCAAATTCAAATTCTTCAAGTTTTTCTCTGGTTATCTTTATAGTTTTTTGTAGTTCAGAAAGGATCCATCTGGAAAATAGAGGTAGTTCATTAAGTTTAATTTCTTTTTCTTCAGGGGTATAGTCTTCAAGATTCATCAAAACAAATCTTCCCGCATTCCAGATTTTATTAATAAAGTGCCTGAATCCCTCGATACGTGCTTCAGAAAGTTTAATATCTCTTCCCTGAGCTGCAAGGGCAACCAAAGTAAATCTTAAGGCATCGGTTCCATATTTTTCTATCATTTCTATAGGATCTATTACATTTCCTTTGCTTTTACTCATCTTTTGACCTTTTTCATCCCTTACCAGTGCATGGATGTATACATTTTTAAAAGGAATCTGCCCCATAAAGTGAATTCCCATCATGATCATTCTTGCCACCCAGAAAAAGATAATATCAAAGCTTGTTACCAAAACTGAGGTGGGATAGAAAGTTGATAAAGCTTCTGTCTTTTCAGGCCATCCTAGGGTAGAAAAAGGCCAGAGTGCAGAGGAAAACCAGGTATCAAGCACATCTTCATCTCTTTTTAATTCTTTTAACCCACACTTGGGGCATTCTTCCACATTTTCCTCTTTACTTACTATAGTTTCTCCACAGGCATTGCAATACCAAACAGGAATTCTATGTCCCCACCATATTTGTCTTGAAATACACCAGTCTCTTATATTTCTCATCCAGTCAAAATAAAGATTTACCCAGTTTTCAGGAATAAATTTTATAAATCCATATTGAACCGCTGAAATAGCTGGCTGTGCAAGAGGTTTGGTTGATACAAACCATTGTTTTGAAAGTAAAGGTTCAATAATTGTATTACATCTGTAACAATGTCCAAGAACAAGCTGATAATCTTCTTCTTTTTCTAAAAGACCTTGTGCTTTTAAATCTTCCACTACTCTTTTTCTTGCAGAAAATCTATCAAGTCCTGCATAAATACCTGCTGATTCCGTCATCTTTCCTGTTTCATCAATTACTTTTACAAAAGGAAGATTATGTCTTTTTGCTATTTCAAAATCTGCAAAATCGTGAGCAGGTGTAACTTTTACCGCCCCTGTTCCAAATTTAGGATCAACTACTTTATCAGCTATAATAGGTATTATTCTTCCTGTTAAAGGAAGTATTACTTTTTTTCCTATTAAAGCCTTATACCTTTCGTCTTCCGGATGTACTGCTACTGCTGTATCTCCAAGCATGGTCTCTGGTCTTGTTGTTGCAACTACAATATATCCGCTTTCATCTTCGAGAGGATATTTTATATACCAAAGCTTTCCTTCTACACTTTCGAATTCTACCTCTAAATCTGCAAGAGCTGTTTGACATCTTGGACACCAATTAATAATATAATCTCCTCTATAAATTAAACCCTCTTCCCAGAGTCTAACAAATACCTCTCTAACAGCTCTCGACAAACCTTCGTCCATGGTGAATCTCTCGTAAGACCAGCTACAACTTGCTCCCAATTTTTTAAGTTGATTTATAATTGTGTTACCATATTGTTCTTTCCATTTCCATACCCTTTCTAAAAATTTTTCTCTTCCTAAGTCATGTCTTGTAAGCCCTTCCTTTGCTAATTCCTTTTCCACTACATTTTGAGTGGCTATTCCTGCATGGTCAGTTCCAGGAACCCACAACACATCATATCCATCCATTCTTTTGTATCTCACCAAAACATCTTGAAGAGTATTATTCAATGCATGTCCAATATGAAGTGCTCCTGTAACATTGGGAGGAGGAATCACTATAGAAAATTTGGATTTATTTTTGTCATAGGTTGGTTCAAAATAACCTTTTTTTTCCCAGATTTCATACCATTTTTTTTCAACTTTTTTGGGATCATAACTCTTTTCTAAGATCCCCTCCTTCAAACTAATCCCCTCCTCTTGCTAAAATTTGAGTCCCCAATCCTTCATCAGTAAAAAGCTCTATGATTAAACTATGTGCTATTCTACCATCTATAATGTGAACTTTCTTTACCCCTGACAAAATAGCCTTTCTTGCACTTTTTAATTTAGGAATCATGCCTCCTTTAGCTATTCCTTTTTCTATAAGATTATTTATATCTTCTATATAAAGGGTAGAGATCAGATCCCCTTTTTCGTTTTTTACCCCTTCCACATCAGAGAGATAGATTAACTTTTCTGCAGAGAGAGAACTTGCCAGAGCCCCTGCAACAAGGTCTGCATTTATGTTATAAGCCTCTCCATCAGGCCCAACTCCAACAGGAGCTATAACAGGAATAAAGTCATTTTCAATAAGGGTATGTAAAACCTCAGGATTAATTTCTTTTACTTTGCCTACCCTTCCTATATCTATGATTTCTGGAGGCCTATCTTCTCCGGTATATTTATAAATAGTCATCTTTTCTGCTTTTATTAAATTTCCATCTCTTCCTGAAAGTCCAACAGCTTTACCTCCTGCTTTGTTAATAAGACTCACTATTCTCTTATTTACTGTCCCTACAAGAACCATTTCTACCACATTCATAGTTTCTTCATCTGTAACTCTTTGACCTTCAATAAAAACCGGTTTCAATCCCATTTTTTCCATAACCTGATTTATCTGAGGTCCTCCTCCATGAACAATAACAGGACGTATTCCCACATATTTCATTAATACTATATCCTGAGCAAAAGCAGATTTAAGTGTTTCATCTACCATAGCATGTCCGCCATACTTAATAACCATAATTTTTTTATAAAAATTTCTGAAATAGGGAAGAGCTGAGATTAATATTTTAGCTTTTTCATGAATTACTGCATTCATAAAAAATTAACCTTACCAAAGAGCTGGAGCATGAACAATATAACATTTGAGCGATTTTTCACCAACTGCTTTGACTCCATGAATCTCCTTAGGACTAATTACAATTATATCTCCTTCCTTTGCCTTTTCCCATGAATCTCTTAAAAAAACCTCAGCTTCTCCTTCTAAAATAAAAATAGTATCAACCTCTTTCTCATGGCTATGGAGAGGAATTTCTATACCAGGTAAAATTTCAAGAACGGTGATACTTAATTCTGGATGTTTTTCTTTAGTAAGAATATATCCTATTTTAACTCCTTCAAATTTAGGATGGGGCTTCATTTCCAGATTTTTAAGATTTATTATAAATGCCATACTTGTTTTTTACCAAATTTTTTCTTTCACTTTATATATTACCATATAGGGGAAGTCATCAAGAATTAATTCAAAATATTTAGGATCATAATTTCTTAAAATGTACATTTGATTAAAAAGAGTCTTAAAAACATCAGGATCTATGATAAAAACTTGCCCTCCTTCTTTTCCTCTTACTACCTCAATTATGTAACCTTTTTCAAAAAACTTCTTTTGAATAAATTTTTCTTGAGTTTTAAAATAAAAATAATTTATAGTAGATATTCCATTAGAATCTGTTATTATACCGCTATTTAAATCTATAGAAAGTCTTCCATTATCACACTCAATAAAATTTTCAGTTAAAATCTTGCATTGAGCAGGAGCTATAATTCTTCCAAACTTTCCTTCCTTAGTGTCGAAATTATAACTTCCAAAATAATGGATCCAAGCAAATTTACCAATTAGATCCATAGTAAATACCCAGTAAACCGGGGTTTTTATCTCCTTTGCATATTTTCCTTCTTTAACCATTTCAACCAATTCTTTAGCGGAAATTCCTTTTTTTAATTTTTCTGCAATACCGGTTAAACCAAAATTACTTATAAATGATGTAATATACCAGGCTTCCCTTGGATCAGGAATAGTAAAGCTTCTTGCTATAAAATAGGTTTTTGGGCTCCCCTGAGAACCACCATCGTGAAAGGTTGTTCTTCTTGAATAGAGCTGAAAGGCATAACCATAATCCCACCATGTCCATATAGCACTATTCTCGGGTGTATGAATTTTAATATAATCCATATCTTTAACCAAAGGGGAGAATACTTTGGGATAACTGTTAAATCCTAAAACTGGCTTTTGAATCCACATAATTAAGATAAGGAATAGAGTTCCTATAAAATGAATAAT
Organism: Thermodesulfobacterium geofontis; assembly: GCA_002877985.1. GTDB lineage: Bacteria > Desulfobacterota > Thermodesulfobacteria > Thermodesulfobacteriales > Thermodesulfobacteriaceae > Thermodesulfobacterium > Thermodesulfobacterium geofontis_A. Next base: position 4,095 of record PNIK01000107.1, read on the forward strand.
TACTTTTTGTTTTTCTGTTTCTTTAAAAAGGGTCAAATAGGGCATAATTTTGTTAAAAAATAAATAAATTAAATATCCAATTCCAATTCCTATAAATGGAGCAAGATACATTGCAAAACGAGCTCCTGAAAAAAAGGATAAAAGTCCTATTACAAAAAAAGGCAAAAGAAAAATTGTATTTCTTAAATTAAAAAGAAATAAAAAAAAAGCTCCTATAAGCCCCAAAATTCCCAAAGGATAACTAAAAATAACGCTACCAATGACTTCTTCAAATTTTAACTTCTGTAATTCTGAAATGGACATAAAAATATTTGGAAAGTCTTTAAATAAAATCTCAGCAGCAGTAGGACTTTTAATGTTAAAAACTAAGGTTTTTACCTGTTTGTAAAGATGAACCGGACCTATATATACATACCAGATTTGTGGAAGAATAAGCAAAATTACGTAAATTAAATCTTCTTTTGTCCACTTTAATCTTTTATCCCAAAAATATCTAAATAAAAACATGAAAAGTAAAACAAAATTAAGATTAGGATGTCCATACCAAAGTTGATATAAAATCAAAAATAAAGATCCTATTATAATCCATGTATATTTTTTAATTCTATCTGAGATTTTAAAAAATTTATAAAAAGTATAAGCTATAAAAATAGGAAAGGCTAAATTTAAGATATCATGATCCAGTCTCATAAGATCTGTTCTTGAGATATACATGGGAGCTGAAATAGCAATTAATCCTCCTGTAAGTCCTGCATAAGGATAATCAAGATTTTTAAGATATATAAAAAGTGGAATAGCAACGAGAATAGCTAAAAGAGGAACCAAATACCAGGTAAGTTTTTCAAGAGAAATATTGAACCAATTTGAAAGATACGCCCAAATTATACTTATTAAATTTCCCGAAACTGTATATTTTATATAAAATTTATCTTTTTCATCCAGTTTGGCTTGAGATGAATTATCGGGAAATACTCTATAATGATCAATAGAACCTGGTTTGAATTTGCCTTCTTTTATATCTAAGGCAAGTCTTGCAAAGTAATAGGAATCATATTCACTATAGATAGGAGAATTTTTATAAAAAAATAGTTCTCTATTGGAATTCCAAAATTTTATATCGTCAAATCTTATATAAAGCCCAAAAGAAATTACTACTAAAAGGAGAAAACAAAAATATAAACACTCGACTCTTTTCATCTTTTCTATTCTCAAATTTTAATTTAAATTAAAAGAGATTATATAAAATAATCTTAAAAAAACAAGCATCGAATTGCCTCATTAAAAATCTAAAGGAAATTTTATCGATGCCTCATATAAAAATCTAAAGAAAAAATTAAAATGTCCCCTAATTTC
>PNIK01000045.1 GCA_002877985.1 Thermodesulfobacterium geofontis
AGATAAGTGAGGTAAATAAAAGGGTAAAAATAACTATAAAGGGGAAGGAAAATAAGGTAGGTATTTTATTTGAAACCAGTGCTACCAAAATTACAGCTAAAAAATATATATGAGTTAAAGCGTGTGGAAAAAGGGCGTTCCTTTTTAAAATAAGAAAAGGTGAGGTAAAGGAGATAGATATTCCTAATAGAATACCTGATAAAATACCCCATTTTATTAGACTTATTGAATCTATAAAAAATTCCATACTTACCAATGGGTATGTTCAATTTTATGGTGCTCTGGAAAAAACTCAAGGTTTTTAGCCATAACACAAAAACTTTCGTGATCACCGTGGAAATAAAGTCTTTGATTTATACAGGCTACTTTGTTAACCCATTTAGTTAAAAGCCAGGTTTCATGAGTTATTAAAATAATAGTAAGTCCCTTTTTATGAAATTCTCCCAAGGTTTCATAAAAAACTTCCTGAGTAAAAAAATCTAATCCCACTGAGGGTTCATCAAGTATCAAAAGTTCTGGATCTAAAATAAGTGCTCTTACTATATAAGCTCTTTGTAGCTGTCCATAAGATAATTCACTAATTTTTTTATAAAGGAGATCTTTCATACCAAATTTTTCTGTTAATTCATTTAGTAAAGATGGTTTTAAGGGAATTTTATACCATTTAAAAGGAAGTAAGAGAAATTCTCTAAGAGATAGAGGTGTCAAATGGTCAATTAGATCTCCTGCTCTCTGTGGTACATACCCTATTTTGTGCCAATTTTTGAAATTCTTAATTTCTTCCCCCCAAAGAAATACCTTTCCTTTAATAGGTTTTAAAAATCCAAGTATACATTTTACAAGAGTAGTTTTGCCTCCTCCATTCGGTCCTATTAAAGCTAAAAAATCCCCTTTTTCTACTTTTAAATTTATATTCTCAAAAACGGGATGCACTTCGTAAGAAAAAGAAAGGTCTCTGATTTCAATAATTATTTGATTCATAAGATTCCTTTATTTCTTCCCATATTTGGTCAAGTTCTTTAAGGCTAAGTTTTTGGAAAGATAGCCTTCTTTTTTCTACTTCTTTTTCGAGTAATTTAAATCGATTTTCAAATTTATTTAAGGCTAATTTCAAAGCTTCTTCAGGATTGATATCAAGTTTTCTTGAAAAATTAGCTATACTGAATAAAAGGTCCCCTATTTCTTCTTTAAGTTTTTCTTTAGAAAGATCTTTTAAAGATCTTTTAATTTCCTCTATTTCTTCTTTAATTTTATCAAGCACCTCTTCTCCTTTTTCCCAATCAAATCCAACTCTTCCAGCTCTTTCTCCTAGTCTAAAAGCTCTCTGCAAAGCGGGTAAACTTTTTGGAATATTTCCAAGTACCGAAGATTCTTTTCCCTCTTTTTCTTTAATTTTTTGCCATTTATTAATTACTTCTTCAGCATCTTTAACCACTTCTTCTCCAAAAACATGAGGATGTCTGCGAATCATTTTCTGAGAGGTTAAATAAAGAAGGTCCTTTAAAGTAAAAAGTTTTTTTTCTTCATAAAGGTATATAATAAAAAGAAGGAGAAATAAAAGATCTCCCAGCTCTTCCCTTATTTCTTCTGGGTTTTCCCTGTCTATAGCTTCTAAAACTTCGTATGTCTCTTCTATAAGATATTTTTTTAAGGTCTGGGGAGTTTGTTTTTTATCCCAAGGACAACCCTTTTCGCTTCTCAGGGATTTAATAATATCCCAGAGTATATAAAAATCAGCCTTCTCTTTTTCTATTTTCATAAATTTATTTGTGTCTTAAATTTTTTCATAATATGAGGAATTAATCCACCATCTTCAAGAATTTCTTTCATAAAAGGTGGTAAAGGTTTTGTAAAAAAGATTTTATTTTTGGTTAAATTTATTATTTTTCCTTCTTCAGGATAGATTTCTAATTCATCTCCTATTTCAATTTCTTTTACTGCCTCAGGGCATTCTAAAATTAAAAGTCCTGTGTTAAAAGCATTTCTGTAAAAAATCCTTGCAAAGCTTTCAGCAATCACACAAGCTATTCCACAGGCTTTAATTGCGATAGGTGCATGTTCGCGAGAGGAACCACATCCAAAATTTTTTCCTGCTACAATAATATCACCTTTATTAACTTTTTTAGAAAATTCTGGATCTATATCTTCCATACAGTGTTTAGCCAATTCCTCGGGATCAGTGGTATTTAAATACCTGGCAGGAATTATAATATCTGTATCTATATTGTCCCCAAATTTCCAAACCTTTCCTTTGATTTTTTCCATTCTTAATCCTCCCATTTTATATCTAATTCTTCAGGAGTTCCTATATATCCAAGTATTGCACTTGCTGCTGCAACTGCAGCTCCAGAAAGATATACCTCACTTTCAGGATGACCCATTCTTCCAACAAAATTTCTATTTGTAGTTGCTACTGCCTTTTCTCCTTTAGCTAAAATCCCCATATGTCCACCTAAACAGGGTCCGCAAGTAGGAGGCGATACAATGGCTCCAGCCTCTATAAATATTCTAATATATCCTTTTTTTAGAGCTTGATAATAGATATTTGGTGTTGCTGGAATAATAATACACCTAACATTAGAATTAACCTTACGATTTTTCAAAATTTTTGCAGCAATCGCAAGATCTTCAAGTCTTCCATTAGTACAAGATCCTATAACTACCTGGTCAATATAAATTTTTTCTGATAAATCTTTCACTAACTTTACATTAGAAGGAAGGTGGGGTAGGGCAACAAGAAGATCTATTTTAGAAACATCATATTCTCTAATTTCTACATACTGAGCCTTTTTATCAGCTTTTAAAGTAAGAGGTTTTCTTTTAAAACGATTTTTTATATAGGCCAAGGTTATTTTATCAGGCTCTATTAAACCTACTTTTCCACCTGCTTCAATAGCCATATTTGCCATAGTGAATCTATCGGCCATAGGAAGCCTTTTTATTACTTCCCCTGTAAATTCCATAGCTTTGTAAAGTGCTCCGTCAACTCCTATATCACCTATAGTATAAAGAATAAGATCCTTTCCAGTTACCCAAGGCTTAAGCTTACCATAATACACAAATTTGATAGTTTCAGGAACTTTAAACCAAATTTTCCCAGTAATCCAGGCTGCTGCAAGATCTGTTGAACCAACACCTGTAGCAAAAGCACCTAAAGCTCCGTAAGTGCAAGTATGGCTATCCGCTCCTATCACAATATCCCCTGGTCCCACAAGACCAAGTTCTGGAAGTAAAGCATGTTCAATACCACAGGCTCCACCTTCATAATAATGAAGTATTTGGTATTTTTTGGCAAATTCTCTACAAATCCTAACTTGCTCTGCACTTTTAATATCTTTATTAGGAGTAAAATGATCCATTACTAGAACTATCTTTTCTGGATCAAAAACTTTTTCTATTTTGGTAGATTCAAAGATTTTAATGGCTAAAGGTCCTGTTATATCATTAGCAAGGGTTAAGTCAACTGAGACTTCTACTAATTCTCCAGGTTCAACATAAGCTCTTTTTAATTTCGTTGATAAAATTTTTTCTGCTAAAGTCATCGGTCGTTTCTTCATAAAATAAACTCTCCCCTTTAAAAATTTGTAAAAGAGAAATTTTACTTTTATTGTAAAAAAATGCAACTTCGAACCTTGTATTTTATAAATATTTTTTTAAAATTTAAAACATAATGGCTTGGAAAAAACTTGATTTTGAAAACTTAAAAATTGATTTCAATTTTTTTTCTGGAACCTCAGAATATTCAGAAGAGGAAATTTTTATCCAACAAGAGAGATTAGAAAAGGCTTTCAATTTGGCTTTGCAACTTGATAAAGAAGGGTATAATGTGTATGTATGTGGTCCCAATGGAATAGGAAGAAGTAGATATACCTTAAAAAGACTTCAGGAAATAGCTCCAACTAAAGAAAAACCTGCAGATATCTGTTACGTAAATAATTTTAAAGATTTTTACCGTCCCAAAGCCATCTTATTACCAGCAGGTTATGGTAAAAAATTAGCAGATTATATCGAGGAAATTTTAGATTTTTTAAAAAGAGAAACTTTTAAGGCCTTCGAAGGAAAGGAATATGAGGAAGAATTAAGTACTCTTACAAAAGAAATAGATTCTCAAAAAGAAAAGGTAATAAATGAACTTATAGAAGAGGCTAAAAAATACAATTTAATGGTTCTTTTTGGCCCAGAAGGAGTAAGGCTTTTACCTATTTTTAAAATCGAAACCCCTGTACCTCAGGAACAGCTGCTTGAAAGTCCACAGATTAGAGAAGAATATCAAAAGAATTTAAATGCCTTTGAGCCAGCTTTTAGACAATACATGAGAAGACTTAGAGAGCTTGACAGTGCCCTGGGAGAAAGTTTGGTCAATCTAAGAAAAAAAATTGCTACCAATCTCGTAAATAAAGCTTTTGAAAAATTAGAAACTGAATTTAAAGATATAGAAAATGTGAAGGAATTTATCTCTGAAGTGAAAGAAGAATTAGTTAAAAATATCCATCTTTTTATTGAATGGGAAAAGGCTAAAGGTAATGTAATGATTCAAAATAGTATCAATAGAGCACTTAATATTTTTAGAGTGAACGTTTTGGTTGATAATTCAGAAACTAAAGGTGCACCTGTAATATACGAGAAAGTTCCTACTTTAAAAGGTCTTTTCGGACAAATCAATTACAGAGCCGAAATGGGAATACTCTATGCTGACCATTTAAGTCTTGCTCCAGGAACTCTTCATAAGGTTAATGGAGGTTATCTTATCTTAGATCTTTGGGAAGTTCTTAAAAATCCCTATGTTTGGGTTTTACTTAAAAGAGCGCTTCTTCATAAAAAACTTTATCTTATGGGAGGAATGGTAGAAGAAATTCCTGTCCCCCATGTTGGACTTCTTCCAGAACCAGTTCCTTTTTCAGCAAAGGTATTCTTAATAGGAGATCCATTTCTTTATTATCTTTTAAGTTTTTATGATCCAGAATTTATAGAACTTTTCAAAGTAAAAGCAGAATTTAATCCTTTAATAGAAATAAATAAAGAAGTAATAGAAGTTTTTCCTAAAATTATTAAAAAAATTATTAAAGAAGAAAAAATAAAAGATCTTGATGCTTCAGGTCTTTCTGAAATCTTTAAATATGCTGTTTATCAAGCGGGAGATAGAAAAAAAATAAATGTTATTTTAGAAAATATTATAGATTTACTTAGGGAAGCAAATGTCCTTTCTCAAAATGAAATTATCAGCGGAAAAGAGATAAAACAAGCACTAAAAGAAAAAATATTTAGAGTTAATTTGTTAGAAGAAAGAATAAGAGAACTTATAAGAGAAGGAAAGATAATAATAGATACTGAAGGTAAAAAAGCAGGGCAAATTAATGGTTTAAGTGTATATGTTCTTGGTGATTACAGTTTTGGTAAACCTTCAAGAATTACAGCTAATGTTTTTCCTGGAACCAAAGGTATTATTAACATTGAAAGAGAAATAGATATGAGTGGTCCTATTCATTCAAAAGGTGTTCTCATTCTTTCTTCTTATTTATATAACAAATATAGTTCCGATTTTCCTCTCCAATTGTCTTGCACCCTTACTTTTGAACAAGCCTATGAACCCGTAGAGGGGGATAGTGCATCAGCAGCAGAACTTATAGCTATACTTTCTGCTATTTCTAAAATTCCTATAAGACAGGACATAGCAGTAACAGGTTCTATTGATCAATTTGGTAATGTACAACCAGTAGGAGGAATAAAGGAAAAAATAGAAGGATTTTATAGAGTATGCAAACTTACCAGTTTTACAGGTGAGCAAGGAGTTATTGTTCCTGCAAAAAATTTGGATAATATTCTTCTTGATGATGAAGTTTTAGAAGATATCAAAAATGGCAAATTTCATATATATACTGTAGAAACTATAGACGATATTATAGAAATTCTTACAGGATACAAACCAGAAAAGTTTCACAAGGAAGTCGCTAAGGGATTAAAAAAACTTTATCAATTGAGTAAAGAGAAAGAAAAGAAAATCAAAAAGAAAGTTAAAACTTCAAAAAAGGGCAAAGGCTAGGTCTTTTTTCTTAAAACCCTTTTATCTCCAATTCTTAAAGTTATCTTTTTTTTATCAAGATATTCAACTAAAGGAATTAAATATTTTCTACTTACTTCAGGACCAATTAAATTTCTAAAATCTGATAAGGTCATTTCTTTATTTTTACTTAAAAATTCTACAACCCTTTTTTCAACCTCCTCAAGTATATTTTTATGATAAACTAACTTTTCAGAAACCTTAACAAGGATTCCCTCTCTTAATAAAATTTGTGAAAGCTCTTTAACAGCTTTATATTTCTCTTCAAAGTCTAAAAGAATTTCTTCAAAATCTCTCGGCGTTAATCCTTCTTTTAATACTTTTTCTTCAATTTGTTTTTTAAGTTCTTCTTTTTCTATTAAATCTATTTTTTTAAATTCATAAAGCGAAATTATTTCTTTTTCTTTGTTTAAGATGCCCTTTTGGATAAGCTCTTCTATTATATAATTAAAAAAAACATCAGGAATAAAGGAAGAAATTCTTGTTTTCAGAAGTTCCTTAGTCAATCCCGGGCTGAAAGGATTGTTTTCATGATATTTTTTAAGGGTATCAATTATTTTGTTTTGAAGTTCTTCTTTAACTTTTTTAGAAAAATAAAGAATCTTTTCTCCTTCTTTTAATTTTATAATTTCTTGAGAAAGCTTATCTATTGTTCTTTTAAACTTTTCATCAAAAATAGAAACAATAAGTTGAAGATCCCTTTCTTCTATACCTAAAAATCCTTTTCTTTCTATGTAATACTTAATAAGTTCCGAGATCTCAGCTTGAGAGATAAATTCAAGTTCCTTTCTTTCCCAAGGTTTAGTTCTTTTTCTTCTGTGAGAAAGGGGATTTATGATTTCTCCTCCACCTACTGTTGTATTAGTGGAAGCTCTTCTTAAAATAAATCTATCTCCTCTCCAAACTGTAACTGGTTTTTGAAGAAATATTTGAGCTATATCTGTTTCTCCTGGTTCTAATTGATCTTTTCCAAAAAGAATAATCTTACCAAGAACTTCAGAAGTCCCTACATAAAAAAGAAAATTTTCAAAATTTCTTATAGGGGGTTTTACATCTTTCAAAGAGATTATTTTTACATCTAACCATTGTGAGGGTTTTAAAACTCCTTCCTCAGCAATTACATCACCTCTTTCTATTTCTTCTTTTTTAACTCCTTGAAGGTTTAAAGCTACCCTCATACCAGCATAAGCAGTTTCTACATTTTTGCCATGAACCTGTATATTTCTTACTTTAGTTTCCAATTCCTTGGGATATATTTTAACTATCTGATTGAGACTTACTTTTCCTGAGATAGCTGTTCCTCTTACCACAGTCCCGAATCCTTTTATAGTAAAAATTCCATCAACAGGCAATCTAAAGGGTTGATCTTCAGGTTTCATAGATATTTGGGAAGCCTTTTCATCTAAAGCTTTCAAAAGTTCTTCTTTCCCTTCTCCTGTAATTGCAGAAAAATAAATAATAGGTGCATTTTTTAAAAAAGTATTTTCTAAAAATTTTTCTATTTCCTCACTTACCAATTCCAACCATTCTCTATCAACAAGATCTATTTTGGTAACTACTACCACTCCATCTTTTATTCCTAATAATTCACAGATTTCAAGATGTTCTTTAGTTTGAGGCATAATTCCCTCATCTGCAGCTATTACCAAGATAACTAAATCTATACCAGTTGCTCCTGCAACCATATTTCTTATGAATCTTTCGTGCCCAGGAACATCAACAATTCCAGCAAGTATTCCTGAAGGAAGCACAAGATTGGCGAATCCTAAATCAATGGTTATACCTCTCTCTTTTTCCTCTTTAAGACGATCTGTATCAATCCCAGTAAGAGCCTTTACTAAAGATGTTTTTCCATGATCTATATGACCAGCAGTTCCTATAATAATTCTGCGCATTTTTTAAACTTATATAAAATAAGTTAAATCTCCAAAAGAATTAAAAAGAGAGGAAACTTCTGCCAGAAGTTTGAGCCGGTTTTCTCTTAGTTCCTTTTTATCAACCATAACAAATACATTATCAAAAAATCTATCTATTAATTCTTTAAACTCAAGAAGTCTCTCCAAATAGTGTGGATATTCTTTTCTGTTTAACAAATCCTCTAATCTTGGTTTTAATTCCAAAAGTTTTGAATAAAGTTCCTTTTCTTCTTTTTCTTCAAACAAAGTAGGTTTTAACTCTGGAAGTTTATTTATCTCTAAACCCTTTAATATCTGAGCAACCCTTTTAAATCCTGTAATAAGATCTACAAAATCTTTTTTATCCTGAAACTCTTTTAAGGCTTTTATTCTTAAAAAAAGATCAAAAGGATCAAGTGGAAGTTTAATAACAACTCCAATAAGTAGCTTATTAAATCCCAGATTTAAAAATTCTCCTTCCAAACGCCTTCTGAAAAAATCCAAAATTTCATCTAAAATATCTTTTTCCCTTATGAACCTTTGCTTCTCGAGAATCCTTAAGCCATAACTAAAGGCTTCTTCTAAATTGAGAAAAATCTTTTTACCAATAAGAATTTTTATAATTCCATAAGCTGATCTTCTTAGTCCATAAGGATCTGCTTCTCCTGTTGGTTTTTCACCACTTCCAAAAAGAGATACAAGGTGATCAATTTTATCTGTTAAAGAAAGAATGATACCCTCTTGAGTTTCAGGCAAAATTTCATTTTGTGAATAGGGAAGGTATTGTTCATATAATGCTAAAGCAATATCCTTTTCCCCAAAATATTCTGCGTATATCTTTCCCATAATTCCCTGAAGAGAGGTAAATTCTTTAACTACTTCAGAGGCAAGATCAGCTTTAGCATAAAAACAGGCTTTCTTAATTTTTTTTAAATCAGCATAAGGATTTATTTTACGGGTTAAATACTCTCCAAGTTCGATTAATCTTTGAGTTTTATCCCATAAAGTTCCACATTTTATATGATAAACTATCCCCTTTAATTTTTCCACTTTTTTCTTTAAAGGCTCTTTTAAATCTTTTTCAAAATAGAACTTTACGTCTTCAAGTCTTGCCTTAGTAACCCTTTCGTGTCCTTTTTTAAGTATTTCCAAATTTTTGGGTAAATTATTATTTATCGCTATAAAATAATTTATAAGTTTTCCCTTTTTGTCTTTTAAACATATATATCTTTGATGTTCCTTTAAAGCTGTAATAACAAGTGGTTCAGGAAGATTTAAAAATTCCTTTGGAAATTCTCCAACAACAGGAAAAGGATATTCAACAAGATGAGCATTTTCTTCTAATAAATCCTTTTCTAATTCTGGGATACCTATCTTTTGTGAAATTCTTAAAATTTCTTCCTTAGTTTTTAAAATTCTTTTTTTAGGATCTACTATTACATAATTTTCTTCTAAAAGTCTTTCATAGTTTTCCCAATCTGCTTCAGAAATTTCAATGGGCTTTTCCGATAAAAATCTATGCCCTAAAGTAAATGAGGAGGCAGAAACATTGGCTACTTTTAAGGGGATCACTTCTTTTCCATATAGACATAGCATCCATCTTATAGGTCTTGCAAATCTTATCTCATAATATCCCCATCTCATAGACTTTGGGAAATAAATACTTCTAAGAATAGTTAAAAGAATCTGGGGAAGAATTTCTACAGTTTTTTTACCCAGAATCACTCTTTTTAGACAAAAATAATCTCCCTTCTCAGTTTTTTTTATAATTAACTTTTCTGGAGTTACTCCGTATTTCTTAGCAAATCCTATTACTGCTTGAGTATAATTCCCTTTTTCATCGATTCCTACTTTTACTGATGGTCCAAGAATTTCTTCTTCCTTTTCTTCTTGTGTTTCAGATAAATTTTTTACAAAAAGAGTAAGTCTTCTTAAAGTACCTGCAGTTTTTATTTCTTCAAAATTTAGTTGATTCTCCCTTAATTTATTTTCTGCTAAAGTTTTTAAACTTTCTAAAGCTGGAATAATAAACCTTGCAGGAAGCTCTTCAGTTCCTATTTCCCAAAGTAAATTTTTTCCCATTTTAATATTCCTTAGTTTCTAACCACTTTTCAGCTGTCTTTTTAGCTATCCCTCTGACCCTTCCTATATAATTGGCTCTTTCTATAGGAGATAGAACCCCTCTTGCATCAAGAAGATTAAATACATGTGAGCATTTTATAACATAGTCATATCCAGGTAAAACCAAGCCAAGTTCCAAAAGTCTGTTTGCTTCACTTTCAAATTTATCAAACAAATCTTTTAAAAGTAAAACATCAGCTTCCTCGAAATTATAAATAGAATATTCTACTTCTCCTCTAAAATGAATATCTCTATAGGTTATTTTTTCATTCCATTTTATATCAAATACATTTTCCACTTCTTGAAGATACATAGTAATTCTTTCAAGACCATAAGTAATTTCAACTGTAACCGGATTGCAATCAAGACCTCCAATTTGTTGAAAATAGGTAAATTGAGTAATCTCCATTCCATCAAGCCAAACCTCCCATCCAAGACCCCAAGCACCGAGAGTAGGAGATTCCCAATCATCTTCTACAAATCTTATATCATGTTCTTTTGGATCTATTCCAAGAGCTTTTAAACTTTCTAAATAAATATCCTGAATATCATCAGGAGATGGTTTTATAATAACTTGATATTGATAATAATGTTGGAGTCTATTGGGATTTTCTCCATATCTTCCGTCTGTTGGTCTTCTGCAGGGTTCTACATAGGCTGCTGAAAAGGGTTCTGGACCAAGTGATCTTAAAAAGGTAGCTGGATGAAAAGTACCTGCCCCAACCTCCATATCATAAGGCTGTAATATTACACAACCTTTACTTGCCCAGAATTTATTAAGGGTTGTTATTACATCCTGAAAATACATTCACTCTCTCTTGCTAAAAACTACCTGTTTTTCTTCTTCATTCCTTTTTTCAATATACCCAATAACAAAACTCTTTTCACCAAGGGCAGAAATTATATTTTTTACATCTTCTAATATTTTTTCACTTACTATTAAAATAAAACCTATTCCACAATTAAAAACTCTAAACATTTCCTCTTCAGAAATATTACCCAATTTCTGAATAAAACTAAAAATAGGGGGAATTTCCCATGATCCTCTTTCAATTACAGCCTTGCAATTTTTTGGAAGTATTCTCGGTATATTATCGATAAATCCTCCACCTGTTATATGTGCACATCCTTTTATTAAAAGATTTTTATTGAGAAGAGTTTTCATAATAGGCGCATAAATCTTAGTAGGAGTAAGAATTTCTTCCCCAAGAGGTTTATCCAATTCTTCAGGAATATAATCTAATTGAAAATTATTTTCTTCAAATAAAATTTTTCTAACCAAAGAAAAACCATTACTGTGAAGCCCGCTGGAAGGGATACCTAATATAATATCTCCTATAGAAATATTAGAACCATCTATAATTTTGTCTCTCTCTACAATACCCAAAACAAAACCTGCACAATCATAATCTCCAGGATTATACATTCCTGGCATTTCAGCTGTTTCTCCACCTAAAAGAGCACATTCAGAAACTTTACATCCCTCAACTATTCCTTCTATTAATTCTGAAAAAACCTTTTTATCAAATTTACCAAAAGCTATATAATCTAAAAAAAATAAAGGTTTTGCTCCGCAGGTAATAACATCATTTACGCACATGGCAACCAAATCTATCCCAATTCCTTTGTGACTATTAGCTTTAATTGCTACCTTAATTTTGGTTCCCACTCCATCTGTTGAAGCAGTAAGTACTGGATTTTTATAAGAAGAAAGATCTAAAGAATATAGCCCGGAAAAACCGCCAATTTCTGAAATAACCCCTTTTTGAGGAAGTTGAGAAGTTAATTTCTTTACAATCTCCACCAAAAGATTTGCCTTTTCTAAATCAACACCAGCAGATTTATACCTCTCTGCTTTCTCCATATTACTACCTCATTTTATGATCTTAAATGCCTAAAATTTTATAATACATTTTGCCAAAAACAAGATTTTAAGATAAAATGTAATATTGAGCAAATGGAAGCAAGATTTCCTCAAAAAGTTTCAGAAAATGAAAGAAAAGAAGTTCTTAGATATTTGGAAGAAAGATTTGACATAGAGGCTTTTCATTTTGAAAAATACGAAATTCTAAGAGGGGTCTCCAATTTTTGGCTTTTCCCCAAAACTCCCTATTTAGAAAAACTAAAAAATCTTCAGGTTCAAACAGTGGGACTTTTATTTTTAAGACAAATTTCTAAATATTTAAAACCTACTTCCGCCTTTCTTCAAAGATTTGGTTATTTAGCAAAGAAAAATGTAGTTTATCTTTCAGAAGAGATTATTCTAACTTTGAAAGAAAAGGGTAAAGTTGAAATAATACTTGATTTAGAACCCGGATATATAATTTTAAAAAATAAAAAATGGATACTGGGGTGCGGTCTTTATTTGCCAGGTAAACTTTTTTCCTATTTAGAACCTAGAATTTTAAAAAACTTATAAAGTTTTTGAAAAAACAGTTTCTTTACAGTCTACAGAAAAGGATAAATTTTTATTTTCCTTTATACTTCCAATTATCTGTTTTCTAAGTACGCTTTCCCCTGCACTCACTAAAACATCATCCAACCCTGATATAATAGCTTTACATTTTTCATTTTCTATAACTATACGAATATGATTTTGTTTATAAACTATTCCTTTAACAATGCCAGCAATAGGTGCTAAAACAGAAAGTGGTCCTTTAGCTTTAAGAATATGACTTCCAAGCTTTATAGGCTTTCCATCTAAAGGATTTATTGCATAAGCTTTTTGTTCTTCTAATTTTTCTCTTTGTTTTCCTCTTTCTATATCTTTAAGAATTTTATTATAAGCAACTTCTATAGCCTCTTCTTCCTTTTTAAGATTAAGCATTTTTTTTATTAAAGCTTTCTCTATTAATTTAAATCTTTCTTCACTACTTAGAAGCACTAAATAATCCGATTCTTTAAAAAATTGATAAACGTCTTTTTTATAAAGTTTTTTTATGTAAAGTGCTATATATAACTTAAGAAATTTTTCCCTTTCATTTTTTAAAGATTTTTTCCTACTTTCAAGCTTATTAAGCAGATCTTTTTTATTTTTAACTTTATTATAAGTATCCTTTTTAATAGTTTGAGGAACTCCTAAATTTGAAAAAATAAATATGAGAGATATTAGCACTAAAAAAGTTAATCTAAATTTCATGTTTTCTATAACTCATAATTATAGTTAACCAAGGAAAGAAAAACACGGTTAAGAATATGTAGGTTCCAAAATATAAAAGATGGTTTATCTTTGAAAAATTAGGATAGGGTTTAAAAAGGGGAATTATAGAAGAAATACTATCAGAAATATAAAAATATACCAGGGCTGAATATACAAAAGCTGTAATTAAAATTAATCCCACAAAAAGAAATCTCAAAAATTTAAATTTTTTTAAGGTTCCTCCTAAAAGAAGAAATATTTGGGTTTGATTTTTTAAGTAAGAATTTATCAAGGTATTTAAAAAGTAAAGAAAAATTAAATAAAATAAAAACCAAGTTATAGCAAGAATTAAAAATCCCAATTTAAAAAAATAAGCAAAGTAGATTAATTTAAAAAATCCAGGCTCTAAAATCTCAATATTTGGATTTGCTTTAGTTAAAAGATTTAGTTGATCCCTTAAAGCAGGATAATCTTTTATAGAGGTGGGATAAATTTTAAGAATATATGGAAATTGAGATTTTATTTCATCTTTAGAAAAAATTTTTAATATCTCAGGAGGTAAATCATTTTTTGATTTTTCTAATAATTCCTCTGGTGAAATTATGATTACTTTTTTTACATAGATATTTTTATCAATTTCTGAAGATAGGTTTAAAATATTTAATGGATTATTTTCATAAAAAATAAGCATATTTATAGGTACTTTATCCTCGTAGCTTTGTAAAATATTTTGGATATTTAAATAAAAGAAAAAAATAAATAAAGAAAAAAAGTTCCAAAAAAAGAAAAATAAAAAAAGAAAAAGGTAATAAAAGATACTTTGCTTAAGTTCAATTTTGCTTAAATATCTAAACATCCTCTACCAATTCACCTTTGTTAAGTTTAACAATTTTTCCTAAGTTTTGATTTAAAATGATGGGATCATGAGTAGCAAGAATAATGGTTTTCCCCTCTTTATTAAAATCTTTTAGAATACTGAGTATTTCGTTTATACTTACAGGATCAAGATTCCCGGTTGGTTCATCAGCTATTAAGATTTCTGGATCTCTTATTATGGCTCTGATAATTCCTACTTTTTGTTGCTCTCCTCCAGAAAGTTCTTTCACCTTTTTCTGAGCCTTTTGAGAAATATTAAATCTTTCCAGATATTCATAAATAAGAAGCTTGGCATCTTTAAAAAATTTTTTAGAAAGGATTAGAGAAATTTTTATATTTTCATAAACAGTTAATTCTGGAAAAAGTTTATAGTCCTGAAAAATAATTCCTAAATTTTGTCTAAGGAAGCTAAGTTCTTTAGGTTTTAATTTAGAATAGGGTATGTTTTGATAAAATAATTCACCTGAGGTGGGTTTTTCTTCTTTATAAATAAGTTTAAGCAGAGTTGTCTTTCCTGCTCCAGTAGGACCTGTGAGAATTATAAAATCTCCTTTATAAATTTGTAGATTGATATTAATTAAAGCTTTAAAAAAGGGAGGATAAATTTTGCTTACATTTTGCAAAGTTATTAAAGCCATTGTAGATTATTATAATTTGAAAAATTATTTTAACAAATCTTTGACAATTAATAACCTTTTGTTATACTTAAAAAAATTTTAAAAACAAATTTTTATGCTGAGATTTCTAAGAAAAGGGGCCACTTCTTTATATGTCAAAATTTTTCTTGCAGTTATTGTTATTGTTTTTATATTCTGGGGGATAGGCACTTTTACTTCTGAAAGAAAAGATCTAATAGCTAAGGTTAATGGAATACCTATTACTTTAAAAGATTTTGAGGAATATTATAATTTTCAGCTTTCAAGATTAAAGCAAACCTTTGGAGAGCTTTCACCTAAGGATTTGGCTGCACTCAAATTAAAAGAACAGGTTTTAGAGGAACTAATAAAATTAAAACTTCTTGAAGATCAAGCAAAAAAATTAAAAATAGAAATAACTCCAATAGAGGTTACCTATGCTATTTCTCAAATACCTTCTTTTCAAGAAAATGGAAAGTTTAGCACTGTAAAGTATCAATATATTTTGAGAGAGCTCGGAATTTCTCCTGAGTTTTTTGAAAAATTAATTAGATCTGACCTAATTTATCAAAGACTTAAACTCCTTCTTACTGCACCAATTATGGTCTCAGAAGAAGAAGTAAAAGAATATCTTAAGTATAATAAACAAATTTTAGAGGTTTTAGAAATTGACCTTCCTTTAAATATGTGTATACAAAAAGTAACTTTTACGGATAAAGATATCGAAAATTATTATCTTGCTCACAGAGATATTTACAAAGAGGAAGAAAAAGTTAAGCTCCTATATCTTTTTATTCCCTATGAAGCTAAAGTAAGTGTAACCGAAGATGAAATTAAAAAGTATTATGAAGAAAATATAGAAAAATTTAGGGTTTCATCAAGAGTTAAATTAAAAAGAATTTTTATACCTGCCAATCAACCTAATGCCTTTGAAAAAGCTCAAGCTATAAGGTCTGAATTGAAATCTCTTTCTGACTTTTCTAAGTTTGGAGAAACTAAAAGTGAATGGTTTGAAGAATCTGCCCTTCCGGAAACAATTAGAGAAATTATTAAAGTTTCCCATTCTAAGGATATTATTGGACCCATAAAAATACCCTCAGGATACTTGATCTTGGGAATTGAAGAAATACAACCTCAAAGAGTCTTGAAATTATCTGAAGTAAAATCAGAAATTCGTAAATTTTTAGAAAAAGAAAAAAGAACTAATCAAGCTAAGGAAAAGGCAAATAAAATTTATGCAGAAATAGTTAAAGCTAATGGTTTGAATGCTTGGGCTAAAGAAAACAATATTGCTTTAAGGGAAACTGAATGGCTTACTAAAAAGGAGCTAAGCGAAAAATTCAATGATTTAAAATTTGCACAAAAAATTTTCTCCTCTTCTAAGGGTGAATTTTTTGCTCCTATTGAAACACCACAGGGAATATTATTAGCTGAAATAAAAGACAAAAAACCTGAAAGAACCTTATCCTTCGAAGAGGTAAAGGAAGGAGCAAAAAATGATTTTCTCAAAGATAAAGGTAAAGAATTATGTGAAAATAAAGCTAAGCTTTTAATTGGAGAATTAAAAAATAAAGAAAAAATAACCCCAAATGAACCTATTTTAAGAGATTTTAATACTAAAATTTTTAGAATACATAGATATGAACTTAAAGAAAATTTTTCCCCTTTAATTTATCAAGAATTAATGAATGTAGGTAAGAAAGGACTTATAGAAAAACCTTTCTGGGAAAAGGATACTTTAAAAATCTTTTACATTGAAAATATTTTGCCCTTTGAAGAAAAGATTAGTGAAAATGAAATTTCAGAAGCGAATTTTTCTCTTTTAAAAGAAAAAAGGGAAACCTGGTTCAAAATCTGGTATCAACTTTTAAGAGAAAAAGCCAAAGTAAAAATTTATCCAGTTTTTGAAAAGCTTTAAATTCTTCTATTAATTTTAAAAAAAGTTTAAAAAAGGTTATAAAAAGGAATAAGTATGCCCAAAAGAACGGATATTAAAAAGATTCTCATTATAGGTTCTGGTCCCATTATAATTGGACAGGCCTGTGAATTTGATTATTCAGGAAGTCAAGCTTGTAAAGCTCTTAAGGAAGAGGGATATGAAGTTGTTTTAGTTAATTCTAACCCCGCAACTATAATGACTGACCCCGAGATGGCAGATAGAACTTATATAGAACCTTTAACTCCAGAAACAATTGAATATATCATTAAAGAAGAACGCCCAGATGCTTTGCTTCCCACTCTCGGTGGTCAAACGGGACTTAACATAGCTTTTGCTCTTGCTAAAAAAGGTTTTCTTGAGAAATACGGTGTTGAACTTATTGGAGCTAAAGCTTCTGCTATAGAGAAAGCAGAGAGCAGAGAGCATTTTAGAAAAGCTATGGAAAATATAGGGCTAAAAGTGCCTAAGAGTGTTATTATTCATTCCCTTTCTGAAGCAGAAAAAGCTATTAAAGAAATTGGATTCCCTGTAATAATTAGACCAAGTTTTACTCTTGGTGGCACAGGAGGAGGTGTTGCTTACAATATTGAAGAATTGAGAGAAATAGTAGAGATAGGTTTAGAGATGTCCTTAATTCATCAGGTAATGCTTGAAGAATCAGTTATTGGATGGAAAGAATTTGAGCTTGAAGTAATGCGAGATTTTAAGGATAATGTGGTAATTATTTGCTCTATAGAAAATTTTGATCCTATGGGAATTCATACTGGAGATTCTATCACTGTTGCACCAGCCCAAACCCTTACAGATAAAGAATATCAAAAGATGAGAACCGCTGCACAAGCTATAATTAGAGAAATAGGTGTAGAAACAGGGGGTTCCAATATTCAATTTGCAATAAATCCTAAGAATGGAGATATGGTAGTAATAGAGATGAATCCAAGAGTTTCCCGTTCATCTGCTCTTGCGAGTAAAGCAACAGGTTATCCTATTGCAAAGATAGCTGCCAAATTAGCTGTAGGCTATACTTTGGATGAATTGCCAAACGATATTACTAAAGAAACTAAGGCAGCTTTTGAACCTACTATAGATTATGTAGTAGTAAAAATTCCAAGATTTACCTTTGAAAAATTTCCTGAATGTCCTGACGAAATAACAACCTCTATGAGATCTGTTGGGGAAACAATGGCTATAGGTAGAACTTTTAAAGAAGCTTTGCAGAAGGCTATCAGAGGATTGGAAATCGGTAGATTTGGATTTGGAGCAGATGGCAAATCTCCTTCAGATCAGGGAATTATTTTGTCTAAGGAATTAATAAGAGAAAAACTTGTGCGCCCAAATAGTCAAAGACTTTTTTACATAAGAGAAGCCTTTAAAGCAGGATTCAGCATAGAGGAAATTTACAATTTAACTTATATTGATCCTTGGTTTTTATATCATTTGAAAGAAATTTTTGATAAAAGTGAAGAAATTAAAGGAAAAAGTTTAGAAGAAATAAGCAAAGAGGAGATGAGAGAACTTAAACAGATGGGGTTTTCAGACTATCAAATAGCCTTTTTGACAAGAACTACGGAGTCTAAAGTCAGAGAATATAGAAAATATTTAGGTATAAACCCTACCTTTAAACTTATAGATACCTGTGCTGCAGAATTTGAAGCCTACACTCCCTATTATTATTCTTCCTGGGAAGTAGAAAACGAATCAAGAGTCTCCAAAAATAAAAAGGTCTTGATAATAGGTGGTGGGCCTAATAGAATAGGGCAGGGGATTGAATTTGATTATTGCTGTGTACATGCCTCTTTAGCTTTAAAGGAGCGTGGAATAGAATCTATTATGGTAAATTCCAATCCTGAAACAGTTTCTACTGATTATGACATTTCCACGAGACTTTATTTTGAACCTTTAACTCTTGAACATATTTTAAATATTTATGAAGAAGAAAAACCTGATGGGGTAATAGTTCAGTTTGGAGGACAGACTCCTTTAAATTTAGCTGTTCCTCTTTATAAAGCGGGAGTAAAAATTCTTGGAACCTCTCCGAAAAATATCGATAGAGCGGAGGATAGAAAAAAATTTGATGAACTTTTGGGAAAGCTTGGACTTAAAAGGCCAAAAGCAGGAACTGCTTACAGTGCAGAGGAAGCAATTAACGTAGCAGAAAAAATAGGTTATCCTGTACTTGTCCGCCCTTCTTATGTACTTGGTGGAAGGGCAATGAGAATAATTTATACAGAAGATGAACTTAAAAATTTCATTGAAACTGCAGTAAAAGTTAATCCTGAACATCCAATTTTAATAGATAAATTTTTAGAAGATGCTTTAGAGATTGATGTTGATGCTATTTCAGATGGAGAAATAGTTGTAGTAGCTGGTATAATGGAACATATTGAAGAAGCAGGGATTCATTCTGGAGATTCAGCTTGTATCTTACCACCTTTACACATACCTCCTAAATTAATAGATGAAATAAAAGAAGCAACTACACTTTTGGCAAAGGAGCTTGAAGTTAAAGGACTTATTAATGTGCAGTACGCTATAAAAGATAACGAACTTTATGTCTTAGAAGTAAATCCAAGAGCTTCAAGAACTATCCCTTTTGTTTCAAAAGCCATTGGTGTGCCACTTGCAAAACTTGCAACTTGGATAATGATAGGAGAAAGCCTGAAAGATATAGGTTTTACAAAGGAAGTAATACCTCCCTATTATTCAGTAAAAGAGGTTGTTTTCCCATTTAAAAGATTTCCTAAGGTTGATGTAATGTTAGGTCCTGAGATGAAATCTACAGGTGAGGTTATGGGTATAGATTGGGATCCCGCTTTAGCCTATGCAAAGGCTCAATTAGCAGCTGGTATGAAATTACCTACTGAAGGAACTGTTTTTATTTCAGTTAAAGATGAGGATAAACCCTTAGTAGTTCCTATTGCTAAAACCTTAAAAGAACTTGGTTTTAATTTAATTGCCACTAAAGGTACAGCTCAATTTTTAAAATCCTTAGGTATAGAAGTGAAAGAAGTTCCTAAAATTTCTGAACTTCTAAGACCCAATATATTAGATCTATTAAAAAACAAAGAAATAGCCTTAGCTATAAATACTGCTAAAGGTAAAGAAAGTAAAGATGATGCCTATCTTATAAGAAGATATACTATGGAATTGGATATACCCTATGCTACTACTTTATCCTGTGCAAGAGCTATGGTTGAGAGTATTAAAAAATTAAAGGAAAAATCCTATCATTATCTACCTTTGCAAAAGTATTATACCTATCTTGATTATAAATTTTATAAAACATAAAAAATTTCTCCTGAAAAAATTTCTAAAATCTCCTGATAAAAGCTATCTTCTATTAATAAAGAGCCTTTTTCTGTAATATCTAAAACTTTCCCTACAATTAGATTTTCTTCCTTATCAAAATTATAAGTATAAACAATACACCTTCCGATAGTATCAGAGAATTCCTTAAAATCCTTAATAATTAAATTATTTATTTTTTCTTCCTCAAGTATCTTTCTTTCATAAAATCTCAAAAAACCAAAATAATATCTTAACCAGTAAATGAGTATTTCTAAAACTTTTAAGAGAGATAATTCTTTACCTAATATCTCTTTAAAACTTGTAGCAGGAAATCCTGATGGTAAAAAATTATTGATATTTATTCCTATACCAGCAATATACCAGTTATTGAACTTTTCTATTAATACTCCTCCTAATTTTTTTCCATTAATATGTAGATCATTAATCCATTTAATTTTTGCTTTATCTATATTAAAATAGTTTGCACATCTAACCATAGCTAAGCCAAAAATTAAAGGAATAAGAGAAGAGTTTTCTTCTAAAAATTCATCATAAATACTTATTGCCATCCAAAGCCCACCTTTTAAAGCAAACCATTTTCTATTAAATCTGCCTTTAGCCTCAAAAAGAGTATCAGCTCTTACAATTCTTCCATTTGCTTTTTCTGGGAAAAATTCAATGAGATTTTTAGATACCTCCATCGCCCTTGAGAGTTCTTTAAAATGCCAGACTTCTTGACCTATTTCAGGAAAATATTTAGAATAGTCCAACTTTGAAAATTAAACCCATTCCTCTTTTATTCTTTCTATAATTTTTTGTAAATAGGGAAGGTTTTCTTCTAAACAAAAACCGATCAAGGGTTGATCCCTTTCTACTAATTGAAAGGGTGTGAAATAAATATGATATACTATAAATTCTCCTTCTTCAGGAAAATAAATAGGAGTTTCTCTTTTCATAAAAGCCATTATTAAAATCTCTTCTCCCTTTTTAACTTTAACTTTTCCCAAACCCTGTTTCTCAAGTTTAGAAGTAAGAGAAGGACTTAAGATATATCTTGCTGTTTCAGGAGCTCTTATAATATAAAGGGCTGAAAGTAAAATTTCTGAAATAATTTCTTCTTTGGAAAGTGGGTGTTTTATTTCTAAGACTATTTCCTCAGCTTCAACAAATTTATTTAAAAGGTCAGTTCTCAATTTTTGAACTATACCATTTGTTTTAGCTCTAATAAGTTTTTGGTTTTTTTCTCTTTCTAAAATAAAAAGAGGAGTTCCTGGTTTTTCAAGCCACTTACCCGATGGCCCTTTAACTACATCTCCTTCTTTAACCTTAAATTCTTTTATATATCCTGTATGAGGGGTTAATACAGAATAAACTTTATATGGATTAGTTTTAAATTTTTGCAATATTAAATCTAAATTTTGATAATTTATCTTCATATTTTTTACCTATAATAAAGATTCTTGCCTCCCATGGTAAGCAGAGCTGTAAATAATTTTTTTCTTAATTCTCTTCTATCCCATATTCCCTGAATATGTCCTCTTTTTAAAGCATTTTCTGCACTATGATAATCGGGAGGAACATCTTGACCAGTTGTTTCTTTTATAACTCTCGGACCTGCAAAACCCAGTCTTGTTGATTTGAGGGCAAATTGATAAGGTGCTGATCCTAAGAAACTTGCAACTGGTCCTGCATAGGAATTATTATCATAGACTACTATATAAAGTCCTCCTGCATCTACATAGTCTCTTACAGCCATTGTACATCTTGGCATCTGAATTAATCCAAGAGTCCCTTCGTGTATCCTTATTCCACCTGTAGTATGGACAAGAGCTAAAAAGGGACGACGGGTAACTTTAGCAAGTTCAATAGCTCTTATAAATTTCTCTCCCTCAGCAACTCCTACAGTACCTTGTCTAAATTCTCCTACCAGCATAACTGCGACTAAAGAAATTCCTCCAATTTTTGCTTCAAAAGACAATAGTGCAGACTTTAAACCTGTTCTTTTTCTTGCTTCTTTTAACTTTTCAGCATAACCCTCGAATTCTAAGGGATTCCCAGAGGCTATATTATCATTAAAAGTTTTTACACTGTTTTTGTCAAAAAGATTATTTAAATACCATTTATATTCTAATGGAAAGTGATATCCACAATTGGGACAGACTCCACAATATTCTCCATAGAGGTCAGGGACCCATATATCAGGACATCCATATTTTTCAGCCTCAGGACAAGTTACTGTCTTATCTTCAAGAGCTAAAGGGCTTGTATAGGGGCTAATTTCTTCCTCTGTTAAAAGCGGTGCAGGAAGCTTAGTTTTTATCTTTTTTCCTACAATAAGGTTATATACTGTTTTTACTGGATCCGAAACAGGTTTAAAAAGAAGAGATGATTCAGTAGTTAATTCATCCAAAAATTTCTTAAAGGTTTTATGTCCAGGTCTTAAAATTCTATATTTTAATTCATTTTTAAATTTAAGTCCCAGATAATGCCCAAAGTCAAAAAAGGTTTTAAAAGTACTTTTTGGTTCACAAACTGCCCATTGACTCATTTTTCTATATTTTTTATATCTATTTTCTATTAAGATCTCTATTTCATCTTCATCTAAATCCCAGTTTACAAAAAATTTAAAATCTTCGGTATCCTGTTTTGAAAGAACATATTTTCTCAGAAATTTTAAGCTTCTTGTGTGTAAAACTACTTCATCCGTTGCTTTTATCAATTCCAATCTCAATTTTTTAAAAAATTCATAATCCTTTTTTCTTGCCCCAAGAGGTGGTTCAGATATAATTTTATCTATAATTCCAAATTCTAAATTATCTTTAGCAGTTAGTTTTAGAGCTTTAGCACATTTTTCTACCAACTCTCTTGGTGGTCTACCTTCTTTCAATTTTGCCTCAATAGCTGCAGCACCCTCAGGACTTATAACTGAATAATAGCCTTTTTCAGCCATTAATCTCATATCAGCAAGCCCTATAGCCTCAGCTCCTCCAGAACCACCTTCAGAAATAAAAGCTACAGTAGGAACTTTAAGTTTTGCCATATAATACAAATTTCTTGCTATCTGTTGAGCTGAACCAGGATAATCCTCAATGGGATAAGCTCCCGGAGTAAAAATAAAAAAATGTATAGGTATACCCTCTGTTTCTGCCATTTTCATATAACGCAAAGCCTTTTCATTCCCCCACGGTTTTGCACTCCCTCCTAAACGAAACTCTTCTCCGTGTCCTTTTTCATGCCCAATTACCATTACTTGATGAAAATAAAGTTCATTCCCTACTTTTCTTACTATCATTGCTTTGGCACATATTACAGCAGGATCTATATTTATTTCTCCCTCTCCACCTAATTCCATATAAGAATCATACACATTTTCTAAAATATCTTGAAGAGTAAATCTTTGTGGATGTCTTGTTATCTTAACAATTTCATAGGGAGTAAGAGTTCTTTCTCCCTCTTCTATTATAAATTTTAGTCTATTTTCAATTTGAGAAATAAAATTTTCTATAAATTCCTCATCATAGTGATAGAAATTTTCATAGACCTCTGAGATTTCATCAACCAAAGAAGAAATATTTAAAAAATCGTCACCTTTTATATCTTTTATATAGATAGCTGTATCCAAGAGATCTTTAATTTTTCTATGCCACTCAAGTTTCATAGGCAGTTATGTTTCTATAAATTTATAAAGAAATTCTAATTTTTCTTTTAA
>PNIK01000063.1 GCA_002877985.1 Thermodesulfobacterium geofontis
TGATCATGCTGAAATAGGAAGTTTTCTTATGAGAACCTGGAACTTACCTGATAGACTTGTTGAGACAGTAGATGCTCATCATGAACTTGAGAAAGCAAAAGAATTTAAAAAGGAAGCTGCTGTAGTTCATCTCTCAGATGTTCTAATTCATGTAAGAGGATATGGAGTGTCTTTGTATAAAAAGGTTCCTCTCTTGCAAGAAAAAGCTCTAAAAATTTTAAAAATAAACCTTTTTGAAATAAAAGATATTTTCTTTAAGTTAGAACCAAGACTTTATGAGTTAAAATTTTTTACTGAAGAACTAAAAAAGGAAATAGAATAAAATATTTAAATATGTCCTCTTCCAAAAAATTTATATATGCCTTTCTAAAAAAAAATAAAATTTTAAAGGAATGGAAAGATGCTCTAAATAAATATTTAAAAGATAAATACTCCTTAAAACCTTTTTACGATTTCAGAAAATTTTTAAATGCCCTTTTCTTTGCTCCACCATCCCTAACACTTTATTATTATCCCAAAAATAAAGAAGGATTAAAAGAAATTATAAAAGTTAGAAAAAGTTTTTATTTAATTAATATTCCTCTTATTTTAATTCTTGATAAATTGGAGCCTGAACTTTTATTATCTATTGCTGATTGGACAGACGATTTTATCATTTTAGACAATAATATAGAGGAAGCCTACCTCAGAATTGAATATACATTCAAAAAACTTGATCGCATTTCAGATAATAATCCCTTAACTGGTCTTCCTGGAAATATTTCTATTTCAAAGGCAATAGAAAAAGTTATGGAAAGTTCCAAACCCTATGCAGTAGCTTATATAGATTTAGATAATTTTAAAACTTATAATGATATCTATGGCTTTACTCAAGGGGATGAAATGATCAAAAATTTAGCAAGAATTATTGTTAATATCCTTTCTGAACTTTCTAAGGAGGACTATTTTGTGGGACATATTGGGGGAGACGATTTTGTATTTATCGTACCTTTAGATAAAGTAGAAACGGTTTCCAAAGAAATAATAAAACGTTTTGATCTTGTTGTACCTTCATTTTTAAAAAAAGAGGATTTAGAAAGGGGATATTTTGTTTCTGCTAATAGAGTGGGGGAGGTTTGTAAAATACCTCTCCCTTCAATTTCTATAGCAATAGTTCCTGTTTGGAAAGGAAAATTCAAACATATAGGAGAAATTTCAGCAAGAGCAGCAGAAGTGAAAAAAGTAGCCAAATCTATGGAAGGTAGCAGTTATTTTATAGATAGAAGAAAATAATAATCTCTTTTTGGAGGGGACTTAGTATGAGTTCTTTTTCAAAATGGAACCCTCTTATAGGAGGATTTTTCTTAGGCTTATTTGCAATCCTTCTGCAATTTTATGGTATTCCTTTAAACATTTCTGAAGGATTTAAAAATTTGGGGGATTTGAATTTTTATAATGTTTATATTTTTATTATTTTAGGTATCCTGAGTGGAGCATTTATTTCTTCCTGTTTTTATCAGGATTTTGGTATAAAGATACCTCCTAAATTTGAAATTATAAAAGCTATTTTAGCTGGAATTTTAATGGGAATTGGATCTTCTTTAGCTTTAGGAGACAATATAGGAGGATTTTACACTGCTACCGCTAATCTTTCAGCAAGTGGCATTTCTATGTTTGCCGGACTTATTCTTGGAACACTTATAGGATTAAAATATTTATTATGGGAAGCAGAAAAATTTCCCTCAAAAGGAGGCATTAATATATATATAAAAAAATTAAGTCCTATTGTGGGTATAATTGTTTTTGTAATAATTTTTGGAAAGATAATTACTCTTTTTTTAAGCGGAAAAGGAGAAAACTTAATTTTAGGAAAAGTTTTTTTATTCTCCGCCATTACAGGATTTATATTACAGAGAAATAAATTATGCATGGCTAAAGCTTTTCGTGAACCCTTTATTTCTGGAGAAACCTTAATGACTAAAAGCTTTATATTGAGCTTATTTATAACTATGACAGGAATTTTTTTTCTTAAATTTTTAAAAATACAAAATCCTTTCTTCTACATCCTTCCCACATTTATGCTTGGTTCTTTTATAGGAGGTATTTTATTTGGTTTAGGAATGACATTAGCTGATAGTTGTGCTTTAAGTACCTTATGGAAGCTTGGAGAAGGACAAATTAAATTTTTTGTAGTGATTATATTTTGGGGATTGAGTAATTCAATTTCCAGATATTATTTAGATAAAGTGTATAAGGTTTGGGAAAAAGGTTATTTAGGAAAAGCAATCTTTATACCTGATTATTTAACCTATCCCGGAAGTTTTATCTTAATTATAGGTATTCTCCTTTTATGTTTCCTTTTTGTAGAATGGAATAAAAGAACTAAAAAACTAATAATAAAAATCTAAAATTAAAAAACCCGGAGAAAAAATCTTTCCCCGGGTTTAATTATTTAAAAGTTTTGCTTAAGAGGTGCTCTCAGTTTGATTTCCTTTCTTTTGTGGTTTTGGTTTAGGTGTTTTGTGCTTCTGGAGCTTAATTCTTTTATGTTCTTGAATTCTTGTTTTTTCTTGTGCCTGAGTTCTTACTGTTTCTCCAAATTGAGTTTTATTTTCTGTTCCTTTTAGTTCTTTAGCTTCTGTACTTACTTCTTTTCCTATACCTGCTCCTTGATAAGGTTTTGGACCCTTTCCTGCTCCCTGAGGTCCTCCTGCATAAACTGTTGATAAGCCAAAAATAGAGATTGCTGTCAACAATACAAGCACTTTTTTCATAAACACCACCTCCTTAAGATTTTGATTTATTTATCCAATTTTATTCAAACACTAAATTTTTTTCAATTACTGAGATTGGGTTGCGTTTTCAGTTTGAACAGCTTTCTTTATTCTCTTAGCCTTCTTTACTTTCTTGAACTTTTTTACTCCTCTTTTTTTCTTAACACTCTTTTCTATCTTTTCAGCTTTTACCTGATCCTGAATACCTGTACTCCCCTGTTCCTGGGCAAGTGTAAAGCATGGAGAAAATGCAATTACTGAAGCTACAAGTAATGCTAACAATTTTTTAAGCATAACTATCACCTCCTTGCATATTTTTGTTTCTATCTGAAATAATCAAAAAGTATGCCTGTATTATATTCCAGATAGGTTTTAATCGATTCTGATAGTTGCAGAAAATCAGGTTACCTTAATATTTACTTTCATACTTCAATCAACCTGCAGGTTTTATGTCTACATTTTTTCGTGATTTCACGAACTCTTTTTGAATTTTTACGGAACGTTTTTTATTTAAATTAAAGTCCTATCAGCTGAGACTTCTAAATAGATTAATAGTTAAAAAAACAGTAAGCAAAAAGATGAAAAATACCTCCCAAGGAAGAGGACCTTCCTTCTCTGGAGTCCAATTCTCCAAAGAAAGAAGAATAAAGCTGTTCAATGAGAGGGGTAGATTTTGCTTGAACCTCTTTAAACCATCCAAAAAGTCTTTCTATAGTTGTTCTCTTTGCGTAAATCCTTTTAAAGCTCTTTTTAGCTCTAATAGCATCTTTTTCCTATCCCCAGTAACACAATTTTATACCAGCTTTACAAACAAGTTCTCCTTCAGAAGTAAGGTAGATTTCCCCTTTTTCAAGGGAATTAAGTTGCTTTGTTTTTGAAAAGGTTTAAGTATTTGGGAGAAGATATTTTCAGGGATTCCTTTTCTGAAGTAATGGAAGGTATTGTGATTAGGAGTTTTTTCCAAAAGAGAAACCACAGAGGTAGGAAAGTCTGGCATTGTAGCGGAGTTTTCTTGCAAGGTCTCTTTCGGAGTTAGCAAAGCCGAGATAAATGAGAAGGAAGGCTTTAAGAAGAGTTTCTGAGGAATAGGAGATTTTTTGAAATAAGTGTGATTTTAGTTATATATGATAACTGAATTGAGGTAAAAGAAAAGAGCAGAAGTTTATGAAAATAACGAAAAATAAGAATTTGCAAAACATTGAACAACCATAAAAATTGTTAAGGGGTGATATTATCACAAAGAATCTTAAACAAATCAAATTTTAGGTTATAATTTTTCCAGAATGAAAAAAATATCCTTAGTGATTCCAGTTCATAATGAAGAAAAAAATGTTCCTGTAGTGTATAAAGAATCTAAAAAAGTTCTGGAAGATTTGCGCAAAAATAAAGGTTATGATTATGAAATTATATTTATAAATGATGGAAGTAGTGACCAAACCTTAGAAGTTTTAAAAAGTTTAAAAAATTCAGATTCCTTTTTAAGAATTCTTAATATGGATAAAAACCGTGGACAGGCAGCAGGGCTGTCTGCTGGTTTTTATCATGCCACAGGCGAAATTATTGTTACTATGGATGGAGATGGACAAAACGATCCTAAATATATTAAGGACCTCATTAAAAAATTAGAAGAGGGTTATAAAGTTGTTACAGGGTATAGAATAAAAAGAAAAGCGCCTTTTTTAACAAAAATTTTACCTTCTCGAGTTGCAAACTGGCTCATAAGTTTAGTAACAGGTCTTAAAGTAAAAGATAATGGCTGTTCTTTAAAAGCTTATATTTCTCCTATACCGAAAAAGTTTCAAATCCCCCATGGATTTCATCGCTTTATACCTGCTCTTTTTGGTGTAAAAAACGAAGAAGTTTGCGAAATACCTGTTATTGATAGACCAAGACTTTATGGCAAAACTCATTACGGACTTAAACGAACTTTCGAAGTTATAAGAGATTTGTTAACTATACCCTTTATATTAAGGAATCCCCTCAAATTTGAAAGATTTTTCAAACATTTTTTTATTTTTTCTATTATTTTTATTATAACTAATCCAATCATTGCTTTAACTTTGAATTTACCTTATTTTTGGATAATTCTCATTGAGGCTTTTTTTCTGATTTTATCTACTATCAATTATATAATATGGAAAAACTTGAATAGATTTAATAAAGCCCAAAAAGAGGGGGTTTTTAGAGTGGAAGAAATTTTTTAAATTTTTGATAAAATTAAATAAATTTAAATTAAAGAATGGGGGATTAAATGTCATTTTTGAAAGAGGTTGATCCAGAGATATGGAGTTTAATTCAAAAGGAGATAGAGAGACAAGAATATCAATTAGAAATGATAGCTTCTGAGAATTTGGCAGATTTAGCTATAATGGAAGCAGAAGGTTCTTGTTTAATGAATAAATATGCAGAGGGATATCCATTCTCCCGTTATTACGGCGGTTGTGAAAATGTGGATGAGGTTGAAAAACTTGCTATTGAAAGGGTTAAACTTCTTTTTGGGGCAGAACATGCTAATGTGCAACCCCACTCTGGAACTCAAGCAAATATGGCAGTTTATTTTGCTATTTTAAATCCAGGGGATACTATTCTTTCTATGAACCTTTCCCATGGAGGACATCTTTCTC
>PNIK01000084.1 GCA_002877985.1 Thermodesulfobacterium geofontis
CCATAAAACCTTCTTTTTACAGTTCTTCATAAACCCTCCCTCATTTAAAATTTTATATAATTTTATATTTAAGATTACAATTTTTAACTTAAAAAGTCAAAGTTAAATTTCACTAAATTAAATCAATTTTAAGTAATTTTAGCCTTTATAAATGAATTTAAAAATTTCAAATTAAATTTTTTTAACCTTTCATCATTTTTTTTGATTTTTTAATAAATGAAAAAATCCCCTCCTTCTAAAGGAGGGGGTTAATAGGGGAGGGGTTAAATTATGTCTCTCTAAAACTCTAAATTTTTAGAAATCAATACAGGGACCTTAGTAAAAGTAAGAACTTTCTCTGCTACACTACCCATAAGCAACCTCTTTATACCACTTCTACCATGAGATCCCATAAACACCACATCTATATCCTTCTCCTCAATAAACGATAAAATCTTCTCCCCAGGATCCCCTTCTCTTATACTCTCCTCCACACTTATACCTAAATTCTCAACCGCCTTTCTTGCCCTATCTATCACACCCCTTGCACTACTGTAAAGCCCCTCAACTAACTCAGGCCTCTCCACAGATACCTCAACTGGTATATCTACCACCGATAAAAGATAAAGCTCAGAAGAAAAATCCTGCGCTACCTTACATGCCTTCTTAAACGCTACCTCACTATAAATAGATCCATCCAATGGCACCAATATCCTCCTAAACCTTAACTCAGATCCCTCAGGTATAACCAATACATCAATCGGTGAATAACCTATAACCCTTGCTACATTTGCTCCCAAAATCTTCCTCAATAATCCTAATTCCCTCTTCCTTCCAACCACTACCAAATCACAATTCTCACTTAAAGCTATATCAACAATTTTAGAAAAGGGCTCGCCTTCTTCTAAAATGGTTTTGACAATAACTTCCTCTTGTTCTCCTATTTTTTTCAACTCTTCTAAAACCTTTTCGAAAGGTTTTTTAAATTCTTTTTCAATATCTTTAAATACCCATAAATGTAAATCTCCTTCATGAAAGGGAACTACAGAAAGAGCGATAACTCTTTTACTGTTATTTTTAACATATTTTAGTATTTCTTTAAAGGCATGAATCCCAGAGGACTCAGCCCCACAAGCAATTAATATTTTTCTGTAAAGTTGAAAAACTTTCATCTTTATTTTCCTCCCTTAAAACCTTTCTAAAGCCTTTTCTTCAGCTATACGCAAGGCTTCTTTTCTAAGATATGCTCTTTCTTCTTTAATTCCTTTAATCAAAGCTCCTAACACAATAAAACATCCCACTAAAAGTGCAGTAAAGTTTACTGCAAAGCTCAATCCCTTTAACCATTTTATCATTTCAGGAGTCAAATGCACCCATACATTTAATTGATGTAAATAAACAGGTATCATTAAACCACGGCTTGCCAATACAATAAGCATTATGGTTCCCATAACAATTTTAATCATATAATCTTTTACATAAGTTGTTCCGATGGCACCAAGCTGAACACCAAAAAGAGATCCCAAAAGAATAAACATAGCAAGTCTTATATCTACAAAACCACTCCAAGCATATTTAAAAGATCCTCCTGCTCCCATAACAAAGGCTATAACTAATTCAGTAGCTGAAGCTTTAAGAGCTGGTGCTCCTAAAATATACATCATAGAGGGA
This sequence comes from Thermodesulfobacterium geofontis, assembly GCA_002877985.1. Taxonomy (GTDB): domain Bacteria; phylum Desulfobacterota; class Thermodesulfobacteria; order Thermodesulfobacteriales; family Thermodesulfobacteriaceae; genus Thermodesulfobacterium; species Thermodesulfobacterium geofontis_A. The sequence continues at coordinate 1,651 of PNIK01000084.1, forward strand.
ACTCCTATAAATCCTCCTACTGCAATAGTTGCAGCAAGCATTCCTGTAGCAAAACCAAGGGGAATGGTTACAAGTATAGAAATTTCCTTACCTATACTTGGAAAATAAACCATAGTTCCAGGAATTCTTAATGAATGAATAAAGCGAATAATCTTATTATCAGGTTTATCAGCTATTTCTTCACTTAAGTTTTTACTCTTAAATGCATCTAATAGAACATAGGTTCCTACAATAGATAAAACTACTACAAAAGCAAGGCTTACATAAAGGCTTGAACCAGCATCTCCCCACATTCTTTTTATATACTCCTGAATATGGGCTCCCACCATAACACCAGCTTCAGCAGAAGCTCCCATTATAAGTCCTAATCTTACATCAACTTGTCCAAATTTGGCTCTCTTAATTGCTCCAACCAGTGCTTTAGGAAACTTATGACACATATTACTTGCTACTGCAACAAGCCCTGGAACCCCCACACTCATCATACTTGGAGTTAAGACAAATGCTCCTCCACTTCCTATAAATCCACTTACCAATCCACCAACAAATCCCACAAAAATTAAATAAAGAATTTGAATTATACCTAAATCAACAAAATGTGTTTGAGTCAATACCTCTCCCACCATTTACTTCACCTCCTTCCTTTTTTTCTTAGGCTCAATTCCCAATACAGACCAGAAGGCATCAGTAAAATTACCGTGAACATATGAAAATACGAAAGCTGTAATAATAGGAAATAAAGCGTACCATTTTCCTTTACTGCAAAGTTCCTTTACTAATTCTTGATGAGTAATTAAAAGATAATAAAGAGTTGTGCTTAAAATACCAAATACAAAAAATTTCTTATAAGGTCTTTTTTTTACCAAAACCCTCTCCATATCCTCCCTCCTTCTTCAATAATTTTTAGTATTAAGCCTGTTCAAGCAAAATTAAAGGACATTGGACCTTTTCCAAAATTTTCTCCATAAAGTAAATAGGTTCTTTCTCTCTTAAAGCAGCTACTTTCCCGAGAACCTCTAAAGATTCTACAAAAATAAGCTGGATATTATAGTTTTTTATAATTTCTAATAGATCTCTTTCAGAAAAGCTGGTTATACTTAAATAATTAATAGGAATTGACTTGTTTTTAAAGGTTTCCTTAATTACTTCTACCTGAGATTCACATCTTCCTACAAACAAAAGTCCTGCCTTTATCCTTTCACAAAGACCTTCAATGTACTGAATACTTTTTTCAGAAAGGGTTCTTCTTGGACAGATTACCAAAATGTTTTTTTCTGATTCTAAAGTTTTTAAGGCAAAATCCCATTCTCCTGCTTCTGCAAAAGTTATTGCAGTAAAATAATCTTCTAACTTTTTCCAAATTCCTTTTTTACCTTTTACTTTCATGGTTCTTCCCTCCTTTTTCCTTTTTTGTTTTTTACAGCTATTTTTAATCTATCAAAATCCATACCTAATTTTAATTTTATAAAAACATTAAAATTCTTATGTTTACAACCTCATTTTTTTTAATAATGTTGCAAAATGAAACAGGATAACTATAATAAATTTAGTTGAAGTAATTCCAATTATAAATTTTGTTGCATTTTGCAAAAATTGAATTATTATGAAACTATGAAGATTAAAAATTTAAGTTTAAAATTCCAGCTATTTGTTGGGTATTTAATTTTTTTAACATTTATTTTTTTAATTTCTATTCTCTTTTGGAGATTCAGTATACAAATAGAAAAAGAGGTGGATTATGGAGAAAAATCTTCTGAATTTTTGGAAAATGTATTAGAAATGAGAAGATATGAAAAAAATTATTTTTTGTATCATAATAAAAGTGACTTTGAAAACTTAAAAAATTATTTTGTAAAATCTAAGGATCTTTTTGAGCTGCTCAAGCCTCAGTTTATAAAATTAAATCCAGAGATTAAAGTTGACAAAATGGAAAAAAATTTTATTTCCTACGGAAATTTATTAAATGCTTTAACCAATTTGAATCCTAAGGATAGATATATTTTAAAAATTGAAGAAAAAATAAGAAATTATGGAAGCGAAATCTCAAAGTTTGCAGAATCCATTAAAATTAAAGAAAAATTTATCTTAACTAATTATATAAGGTCTGCCAAAAATCTTTTTCTATTTTTTAGTCTATTTTTAAGTTTATTTGCTTTAACAGGTTTACTTTTTTGGTATAAATTGTTAATAAGTTCTTTAAATACTTTAGAAATTGAGGTTAAAAAGATTCTCTCTGGAAAATCTAAAGAAGCTATAGTACCTCCTGAATTTCAACATTTTATAGATACCTTTAAAAAAACCTACTTCACCTTTTTAGAAACTGAAAAAATTTCTTCCTTAGGAAAACTTCTTTTTAGTATTGCTCATGAAATTAATAATCCTTTATCTAATATTTCTACAAGTATTGAACTATTGAAAGATGAAAATCTTGACCAAAAATTTAAAAAAGAGCTTTTTAATGATTTGGAAACTGAAATAGAGAGAACTAAAAATATTATACATTCTGTATTAGACTTTTATAAAGTTAAAGAAAAATCCTTTGTAAATTTAAAAAACTGTATAAATAATACCCTTCATTTACTTAAAGGTTACATACCAAGTAGAATTTCTCTATATTTAGATATACCAGATAATATAGAAATCTGGGGAAACAAATCACAGATTCAACAAATTTTTATAAATCTTATTAAAAATGCAGTAGAAGCAATAAAAGAGGAAGGAGAAATAGAAATAAAAGCTTTTCAAGATGGAAATAAAATAAAAATTATGGTTAAAGATACAGGAGAGGGAATACCTAAAGAAAATTTGTTAAAAATTTTTGAACCCTTTTTTTCTACTAAAAAATCAGGAGGGCATGGAATGGGGCTTTTTGTAGTCTATAATCTTGTTAGAGAACATGAAGGAACCATTTGGGTTGAAAGTGAACTTAATAAAGGGACAGTTTTTTACATAGAATTTCCTTTAAAATCAAAAGACGAAATTATAGGGGAGGAAGTACATGGAACCTTATAAAATTTTAATAGTAGAAGATGAAAGAGTAACTCTTAGAAATCTTGAATATGTTTTAAAACAAGAAGGCTATGAGGTTGTGGCTACCACAAGTGGAACTAATGCTTTAAAACTTTTACAAGAGAATAATTTTGATTTAGTTCTTACAGATCTTAAACTTGAAAAAGTTGACGGTATTGAGATATTAGAAAAATGTAAAAGTATTTCTCCTGACACAGAGGTTATAATAATTACTGCTTATGCAACTATCTCTTCAGCTATAGAATCTATGAAAAAGGGAGCTTTTTATTATTTACCCAAACCTTTTAAATTGGATGAAGTTAAAAAACTCGTAAAAGAAGCTCTTGAAAAAGTAAAGCTTAAAAAAGAAGTTAGTAAACTAAAAAAATTAATAGAAACAGGAGAAAAACCTGTAATTATTCTTACTCAGAATCCTAAAATGCAAAAAATTCTGGAAACTGCTAAAAAAATTGCGGGAACAGATTGTAATGTGATAATTACAGGGGAGTCTGGAACAGGAAAAGAATTGCTTGCTAGATACATTCATTACCATAGTCTCAGGTCTGACAAACCTTTTGTAGCTATAAATTGTGGAGTTTTTAGTGAAGAACTTCTTGCAAACGAACTTTTTGGACACGAAAGAGGAGCCTTTACAGGAGCTGACACTGTTAAAAAAGGACTCATTGAAATAGCAAATAAGGGAACCCTCTTTT
>PNIK01000019.1 GCA_002877985.1 Thermodesulfobacterium geofontis
GAAGGTAGTAAAATACGAAATTATTCCCGATGAAAAGGACCAGATTGTAAATATTTTGAAAACTTGGGTTGATAAAGATGGTCTTGATTTAATCATTACTACTGGTGGGACAGGAGTATATCCAAGAGATGTTACTCCTGAGGCAACAAAAGAGGTTATAGAAAAAGAAATACCAGGCATTCCTGAATATATAAGATATATAAGCTATCCCATAACTCCAATGGCTGCATTAACAAGAGGATTAGCAGGGGTGAGAAAAAATACTCTTATTATAAATCTTCCGGGAAGTCCAAAAGCTATTAAAGAAATTTTTCCTAAATTAATACCTATTATTAAACATGCTGTGGAAAAAATAAAAGGAGATCCAAGTGAATGTGCAAGAGATTAAGCTCACTCAGATGACAAAGGCTTCTGGTTGAGCAGCAAAACTACCGCAAGAGTTCCTTGCGGAAGTATTAAAAGATTTAGAATTGCCAGTTCATCCCGATTTAATACAGAGCTTTGAATATGGTGCTGATGCTGCTATTTTCAAATTAAACAAAGATATTGCTCTTGTATTTTCAGCAGACTTTTTTACTCCTGTAATTGACGATCCTTTTATTTTTGGACAAATAGCAGCTGCTAATGCTTTGTCTGATATTTATGTATGCGGGGGAAAACCTCTTTTAGCATTAAATCTTATTTGTTTTCCTGAAAAAGGAATACCTAAAGAAATATTAAAAGAAATATTAAGAGGTGGGCTTTCTAAAATAAAAGAAGCTGGTGCCCTTCTTGTTGGTGGTCACAGTGTGGATGATCCTGAACCTAAATATGGATTAGCTGTTGTCGGTATAGTTCATCCCGAAAAAATTATAAGCAATAAAAATGCCAATCAAGGAGATCTTCTTTATATTTCTAAACCATTAGGATTAGGCATCCTTATTACTGCTTATAAAGGTAATCTTTTCTCAAAAAAAAGCAAGATCTACGAAGAGATACTCAAAACAATGACCGAGCTTAATAATAAAATAGCTGAAGTTTTGTTAGAACTTGATATAAAAGCAGCAACGGATATAACAGGATTTGGTCTTTTAGGACATGCTTTAGAAATGGCAATTGCAAGTAAAAAAGATTTAATCATTTATACTCATAAAGTTCCTTACTTCAAAGAGGCTAAAGAATTTATTGAAATGGGAATTATTCCTGAAGGAGATTATAAAAATTTAAACTATTGCAAAAAGATTGCTAAAATTCACCCTGATGTTTCAGAAGATGATTTGATAATACTCTGTGACGCTCAAACTTCTGGAGGTTTTTTAGTAGCTGTTCCTCCAGAAAAAAAAGATTCTTTTGAAAAGAAAAGCAAAGAAAAAGGAATTTTAGTTTCTTTAATAGGAGAAGTTAGAAATCCACAAGAGGATTGCCCCACCTTAAAAATTTTACCTTAAATTTTTTCGCAAGCATTTTATAAGTTTTTTTCAAATTAAATAATTTATTTGATTTTCTACCTCTCCATGTTAAACTCTTGTAAAGTCTAATTTTGGGGAAGTTTATATGGCAAAAAACTATAAAAAAATGTACACAGAACTTGGACTCGATTTAAAAGCTCATGAACTTTTATTAACTACTTTATCTAAATTTTATTCAAAATAAATATATATTGTTCTCAAACAAATCATCCAGAAGGAATGAAGTATTTCGATTTTGTAATTTCTGAAGTCTATGGTTTAAGAATTGAAGAACTTATTAATGCAAGAAAAGAAAATGGAAAAGTAATAGGAGCTTTTTGTGTATATGTTCCTGAAGAAATAATACTTTCTCTTGATAGAATTTGTGTTGGGCTTTGTGCTGGTGCTGAGATAGGTAAAGCTGTGATCTTATTTGTACTCCCTATATATTTAAATCTTATAAAGTAGAAGAAACTTAGATATTCCTTTTTTTAAAAATAGAAACAGATTACAGCTTAGAAGATACAGCCCAGCTTAGAAACAGAATAGAAGCCTTTATAGAAACCTTAAAGATGTAAAAATGAAAATACTTGGGCTCGATGTAGGTTCAACCTATATTAAATCAGCTTTGATAGAAAATAAAAATTTGGTAGCTTTGGAGTTAACTGAAATTTCATATAATCCTTTAGAAAGATGCTATATTTTTATTGAAAAGTTTAAATCTGATAAAATTGTAGCTACAGAGTATGGAAGAAAATTAATAAGCCTTTGCTATAGGAATAAAATATTTTCATCCTTCTACCAAAACAATTATAAATATCGGGTAACAGGACACATATTGTTTTTTGCTGAATTAGAAATTATTTCTATGATAGTTAAAGGTATTGATAGAAAAGAGATTTTCAAAGCTGTGCATTTCTCAATTTCTCAAAAAATAACAACTATGTTAAAAAGGGTTTCTTTTGAGAAAGATATTATTTTAGTAGGGGCTGTACTTATAATAAACTATAAAAGTTTTTATTAAAAGGGAAATAAAAGAAAAACTTGTTATTCCAGATTATCCTCAATTTTGGAGAGCAATTGGCGCAGCTTTTTTATTCTTAACTCAAATTAAAAACATTTTTAATAAACCCTATAAATTTTTCTTCTGAAGAGGTTAATTTTTTAACCTTTGGATAAATAAAGTAAAACTTTCTTTTTATAGAAATTCCCTTAATTTTAATAATCTTAATAAGATTTAATTTTCTTTCCAGTTCTATGGCTAAGGACGAAACAAAACCACAACCAAGCCCATTTTTTACAGCTTCTTTTATAGCCTCAGTTGATCCCATTTCTCCTATGATATTAAGTTTTAAAACATCTAACCCCTTTTTTTCTAAAGTTTCCAAAGCATTCTTCCAGGTACCAGATCCCTCTTCCCTTTTTATTAGCGGAATTTTATAAAGCTCTTCTAATTTAATTTCTTCCCTGGGAAAATCAGAAGGAGCTATCAAAACTATCTCATCCTCATAACAGGGTTTGAATACCAAATCTCTTTGGCTTTTAAATATGGCTCCTACCATACCAAGATCAAAATCACCCTTTATAACCTTTTCTATTATTTCCTTACTATCTCCCACTTTGAGAAAAATAGAAATTTTGGGATATTTTTCTTTGAAGGTTTTTATGATTTTAGGAAGTATGTATTGTCCAGGAATGGTACTTCCTCCTATTTCGATTATCCCTCTTTCTTCATTTTTAAATATTTCAAGTTCCCTTTCCATCTCTTTTAAAAATTTTATAATTTCTTTACCATATTCATAAACCACCTTCCCTGCTTTACTTGGAATTACTTTTCGTGTACTTCTATTAAGTAACTTTACACCTAATACTTCTTCTAAATCCTTTATATGAAGGGTTATAGTAGGTTGGGTAAGATAAAGGAGTTTTGAAGCTTTAGAAAAACTTCTTGTTTCATAAACCTTAAGAAATACTTCAAGTTTCCTGAAATCTATCATAGGAATATTATAAATCATAAATTTTATATTTTAAACCCTACTTTATTAAACTTCAAATTATTTCATTTATTACTATTATAAAAAAGATAATTTAAAACTGGAGGAAATATGTTGTATAAATCTCGATCTTTTTTGAAAAAGTATTTTTTGAACCTTGGCCATTATGGGCTTGGGTGTTAGCTTTAACTATAACAATATCCTTTAAAAATTCCCTATTTAGACCAACATAGTTTATTAGACTTGGGAATTAGGTGCTTTAAGCATAGCTTTGATTAACAGAGAATTTAAATTCAGAAAAGAAAACTTTCAAGGATATTTATGGGGAGCCTTAGGGGAATTTTAATGGGTTTGGGAACGGTTTTTTATGCCTCCCTGCAATGTAGGAGGTTTCTGGGTAGCTACAATGGCTTTTTCCTTAAGTGGATCCTTAGCAGGTATAAGACTTTTTATAGGAGCTTATATAGGTAGGAAAATATTAAAAACTGAGGTTCTTAAAGCTTTAGAAAAAATTGAATTTACGAATGTTAAAGAAGCTTCTCCTGTAACTCCAAAAAAACTCTATTAAACCTGTCTTGGGTTTTATAGTGTTATTTTTATTAATATTGATTGTTCTTTTTTTATTATTACTAAGACTTGTCTATTCATGCCGGATTATTTATATTTTGGAATCCTTTTCGGAATAATTCTTCAGCGTTCTCATATCTGCTTTGTAGATGCTTTTAGAGAAATTACTATTTCCGAAGATGTAAAGTAATGAAATGGGTTTTAATAAGCATTGGAATAAGTGCTATAGGTTTTGCTATACTAAAAAGTAAAAGCTACCAACCCCATCATATGGTCTTTCCTGCTGGGTGGCACAATGTGGTGGTAGGATGGAGAGGGTCTTTTTTAGTTATTTTGGTTTTCTAATTCTTTTTTATCTCCTTATAACCTGATGGGAGGAGAAAAATTATGAAAGAAATTAAAGTAATAAAAAATTGGTGATTCTCATTATCAAGTAGATATGAAAGGATGGATGTGTCCTTATCCAAAGTATGCTATAGAAAAACTTATTGAAAATTAACATCTAAAAGCTGTACGGATTTATTAGTCGACTGCCCTTCTGCCACTAATGATGTACCAGAGGTAGTAAAAATAAAGGATTAAAAGTAGAAAAAATAGTTTTAATTGCAGATGGGGAGTGGTGTATTACAATATGCAATTTTTAAAATTTTTAAATAAATAAAATTAAATTTATTTAAAATATTTATTTCACTTTAACACATATTAAATATAATATTAAATATAATAGTTTTTAAGCAATAAAAGGAGGTGAAGAAATGAGTATGAAGTTAACAAGAAGGGATTTTCTAAAGTTATCCATAGGTTCCTTAGTTTTAAGTTCACTTGGGATTAATTTAGAGCCTGTTAAAGCCTATGCAAAAGAGTTAAAGATTAAGGAGGCAAAGGAGACAACAACCATCTGTCCATATTGTTCTGTTGGATGCGGGATTATTGTTTATTCTAAGGGAGGAAAAGTGGTAAATACAGAGGGAGATCCTGATCATCCAATTAATGAAGGTTCCCTTTGTCCCAAAGGTGCTTCTCTTTATCAGCTGGCAAATAATCCTTATAGAGTTTTAAAACCTCTTTATCGTGCACCTTATTCTGACAAATGGAAAGAAGTATCCTGGGACTGGGCTCTTGATAGGATCGCAAAACTGGTAAAGCAAACAAGAGACAAATATTTTATGGTAAAAAATGAGAAAGGGCAGGTGGTAAATAGAGTTGAGGCAATTGCTCATGTAGGCTCTGCTGCCCTTGATAATGAAGAATGTTATATTTTACAGAAATTTTTAAGAGCACTTGGATTAGTTTATATAGAGCATCAGGCACGTATATGACATAGTGCAACAGTTGCGGCTCTGGCAGAGTCGTATGGAAGAGGAGCAATGACCAATCATTATATTGATCTTAAAAATGCTGATGTAATTTTGGTTATGGGAGGAAATCCTGCTGAAAACCATCCTGTAGCTATGAAATGGATATTAAGGGCTAAAAAAGAAAGAGGAGCAAAGTTAATAGTTGTTGATCCTAAATTTACAAGAACAGCATCCAAAGCTGATTTATATGTTCAGATTCGCCCAGGTTCAGATATAGCTTTTCTTGGAGGTTTAATAAAATACATAATTGACAATGAACTTTATTTTAAAGACTATGTAGTTAACTATACTGACCTACCTTATTTAGTTGATCCTAATTTTAAAGATACTGAAGATCTTGAAGGTGTATTTTCTGGTTATGATCCTATGAAAAGAAAATATGATAAGGCTACTTGGAAGTATCAGCTTGATGAAAATGGAGTTCCTAAGAAAGATCCTACTTTAAAGGATCCTAACTGTGTATTTCAATTATTAAAGAAGCACTATTCAAGATATACCCTTGATATGGTATCTGAAATAACTGGTGCACCAAAAGAGAAGATCTTAGAAGCTTATAAAATTATAGCTGAAACAGGAAAACCAAATAAGGTTGCAACAGAATGTTATGCAATGGGATGGACCCAGCACACAGTTGGGGTTCAGAACATAAGAGCTTTTTCAATTATTCAGCTTCTTCTTGGAAATATTGGAATGGCTGGTGGTGGAGTTAATGCTTTAAGAGGAGAATCTAATGTTCAGGGTTCAACTGATATGGGACTTCTTTTCCATACTTTACCAGGATATTTACCAACTCCCAAAGCGGGAGATGTTGATCTTAAAACCTATTGTGAAAAATATACACCAAAGACAAAAGAGCCAAAGAGTCTTAATTGGTGGAAAAATAGACCTAAATATATTGTAAGTTTACTTAAGGCATTTTGGGGAGATCATGCAACTAAGGAGAATGATTTTTGTTATTCCTATTTACCAAAGCTTGATGATGATAAGACCTATTCTTGGTATGATCTTTTTGATGCCATGTATAGAGGGAAGATCAAGGGATTTTTTGCCTGGGGTCAGAATCCAGCTTGCTCCAGTGCAAATGCTAACAAAGTAAGAAAGGCTTTAGCTAAGCTTGACTGGCTTGTTTGTGTAAATCTTTGGGATACAGAAACTTCTTCATTCTGGAAGGGACCAGGAATGAATCCAAAGAAGATAAAAACTGAGGTATTTTTACTTCCCTGTGCAGCATCAGTTGAAAAGGAAGGAAGTATTACCAATTCAGGAAGATGGGCTCAATGGAGATATAAGGCAGTAAATCCTCCTGGTGAAGCGAAACCTGATGCAGAGATTATAAATGAATTATATAAGAGAATAAAAGCTCTTTATGAGAAAGAAGGTGGAGCTTTTCCTGATCCTATATTAAAACTTAACTGGAACTATGGAGATAAACATGTAGATACAAAACTTATAGCTAAGGAATATAATGGATATTTTACTGCTGATGTACCAGAACATCCTGTTGATAAAAAGGCTTATAAGAAAGGTCAGCAGGTACCAAGTTTTGTATTTTTGCTTGATGATGGGAGAACAGCATGTGGAAACTGGATTTATTCAAGCTCATTTACAGATGCTGGAAACATGATGGCAAGAAGAGGAAAGGAAGATCCAACTGGACTTGGATTATATCCTAATTGGACGTGGTGTTGGCCAGTGAATAGAAGGATACTTTACAACAGAGCAAGTGTTGACCCAATGGGTAATCCATGGGATCCTACAAGACCTGTTATTAAGTGGGATCCTCAGGCAAAGAAGTGGATTGGAGATGTGCCTGATGGACCACAGCCACCTCTTGCTATGGAAGGAGGAGTTTTGCCCTTTATTATGAAACCAACAGGTGTAGGAACAGTATTTGGAGCTGGACTTGCAGATGGACCGTTCCCAACTTATTATGAACCTGTTGAATCACCCTTTGATAATCCACTTTATCCAAAGGTAAGACATAATCCCGTTGCTAAGCTTTATGCTACACCTGAAGACATTTATGTTGCAAAAGACCCAAGGTATCCTTATGTAGGAACTACTTATAGAGTAACTGAGCACTGGCAGACAGGTGTTATGACAAGACATACCGATTGGTTGCTCGAGCTTGAACCTCAAGTTTTTGTTGAAATGGATAAGGAATTGGCTAAGAAGAAAGGCATTAAGAGTGGTGATAAGGTTATAATTACAAGCCCCAGAGGAAAAATCTGGGCAATTGCTATAGTAACTGATAGAATTAAACCCTTGGTAATTCAAGGAAAGAAGTGTCATATTATAGGAATTCCTTGGCATTATGGATGGAGATGGCCTGAAGATGGAAGTGGTGGAGATAGTGCCAATCTTTTAACTCCCTCTGCAGTTGACCCCAATACCTTCATTCAGGAGGCTAAATGTTTTGTAGTAAACATTGAAAAAGCTACAAAATAAAAGTATAAATAAGGAGGCTAAAAATGGCAAGAAAAGGGCTTTTAATAACACCAGACTTATGTATAGGATGTAGAGCCTGTCAGGTAGCTTGTAAGTCGTGGAACGATTTGCCAGCAGAAAAAACGAAGAATAATGGAACCCACGAAAATCCTCCTGATCTCACAGGATATACTTATAACAAAATAAGATTTATAGAAAAGGTCGTTAATGGAGAGGTTAGGTGGATTTTTGTATCACAGAGATGTCGCCATTGTGGAGAGCCAGCCTGTGTTCAGGTATGTCCAGTTGGGGCAATGCAAAAGGATTTAGACACAGGAATTGTATTTTATGATAAGAATGTATGTATAGGATGTCAGGCATGCAGATCTGCCTGCCCCTTTGATGTTCCGAGATATGATAAGCAGGGGAAAATTGGAAAGTGTCATATGTGCATAGATAGGGTTAAAGCTGGTTTAGTTCCTGCATGTGCAAAAACCTGTCCAACTGGAGCTATAAGATTTGGAGACAGAGATGAGCTTATAGAAAAAGCAAAAGCTGAGGGGTTTAAGATACTTCATGGTGAGAAGGAGCTTGGAGGATTGGGAGTAGTTTTTGCTTTAAGTCAGCCACCCAGTTATTATGAGCTTGTTGAGAATCCCCAAAAACCAGAGAAAGTGGTTGCCCTTGGAGAAATGCTTAAGATTCTTGTTGCTAAGGGACTCCCCATTGAAAATTCTATAATTAAAGAATTCCTCAGCTAAAAATTTTTTTCTTAAAAAGGGGGCTTTTCCCCCTTCTTTTTTAAAAAATTTAAAGTAATATAAAGTTTAGAGGTAATTTATGGAAATTGAAAACATAATTGAAAACCTTAAAGAAGAAAGGCCTTATCTTAAAAGTCCCCTTGAGTTATATGAAAGAGTTTTAAAATTTAATAAAAATTGTGAAAAAATTTTAAAAAATCAATTACAAAATAGTTTGTTAGATCAAATTATAGATGAATTTTCTTCTATATTTGAGATACCCTATGAATTTAGTTCATTTTTAAAGTCTTCTATCCTTAATAGTGGTAAAGATCCTTTTAAAGAACCAAAAATTATTTTAGAATTACCTATAAGTAAGGAAGAATCATCTAAAGAGGAGATTAAGAGAACCCTTTTTATTCTTTCTAAACCCTTTTTTAAAAAATATAGAGAAAATTTAAAAAGGAAGAAAAAAGCTGAAGAAACAGGGAGATGTGGTGTATGCGAAGAGCCTATATCTTTGACTATGATAGATAGCAATAATAGAAGATATGTAGTTTGTACTGTTTGTGGAAATAAGGAAGAAATATTTAGAATTGGATGTACTCATTGTTTACAGAGAATATGCGAAAAAATAGACCTTTTAGTTGATGAAGAAGAAATAAGAGTAGAATTATGCAAAGATTGTAAGACCTATATCAAAAGTTTTAAAGAGGAAGTTTATTTAAAATATAAAGACCCCTATTTGATAGACATAATTAGTTTACCACTTGATGTAGTTGCTCAGGAAAGAGGCTATATAAGAAGATCTCCTAACATAATAGGAATTAAAGAAATAGTCTAAAAGTGGCAAAAAAGGTTTTTCACGAACTTGTTTCCTTAAATTCTGCTCTTGAGATTCTTTTGAAATTCTTTAAAAATAAGGTTTCATATCCTTTATCTTCAGAGATTATTCCTGTTAAAGATTCTCTTAACAGAATTACAGCAGAGCCGGTTTTTGCAAAACTTTCTTCCCCCTATTTTCATTCTTCTGCCATGGATGGTTATGCAGTAAGATCAAAAAGCACTTTTTCTGCTACAGAAAAAGATCCTGTTAAGCTAAAAATAGGAGAAGAAGCAGTTTGGATTGAAACGGGAGATCCACTTCCAGAAGATTTTGATGCAGTAATTCCAGTTGAAGAAGTTAATGTTAAGGATGGCTATATAGAAATTTATAAAGCCTATCCACCTTATCATGATGTGAGACCCGTAGGTGAAGATATTGTAGCAACAGAACTTATAATTCCTGAAAATCATTTAATAAGAGCAGTAGATATAGGTGCCATGCTTGCAAGTGGAATTTTAAAAGTAAAGGTGAGAAAGAAACCTGTAATCGGAATAATTCCTACTGGTTCAGAGCTGATAGAACCCGAAAAAATAGAAGAAGGAATCCTAAAACCACCAGCTTTAATTGAATACAATTCTTCAGTTCTGGCAAATCTTATTAAAACAGATGGGGGAGAACCAAAGGAATATCCTATTGTTGAGGATAGAGAAGAAATTATGGAAAAAAGAATTATGGAGGCTTATGAGGAATGTGATCTTATTCTCTTAAATGCTGGTTCAGGATATGGAAAAGAAGATTTTACTTATAAAGTTATAAGTAAGCTTGGAGAGGTAATTATAAATGGAGTTGCCATAAAACCTGGTAAACCTTTTATAGGTGGTTTTATTAAAAACAAACCAGTTCTTGGAATACCTGGATATCCTGTATCAACTTTTTTATGTTATTATTTATTTGTTAGACCACTTATAGAACTTTATCTGGGAACAAAACTAAAAAAGGAAGAAAAGATTCAAGCTATCCTTTCAAGAAATCTGTCTTCAACTATAGGGGTTGATGAATTTGTAAGAGTAAAAGTTGGTAGAGTGGGAGATAAATATATTGTCTCTCCAGTAGGCAGAGGAGCGGGGCTTTTAATGTCGGTGGTTAGAGCAGATGGCTATATTATTATTCCTTCTGGTTCAGAAGGTTTTTCTCAAGGACAAATGGTGGATGTATATTTATGGAAAGAAAAAGAAGAAATTGATAATACCATTGTTTGTATAGGAAGTCACGACAACACTTTAGATATTCTTTATAATTATTTAAGAAAAAAATATCCCAAAATAAGCCTTTCCTCAGCTCATGTAGGTTCTATGGGTGGACTTATTGCTATAAAAAAGGGAGAGGCACATGTTGCAGGAACTCATCTTTTGGATGAAACAACAGGAGAATATAACATACCTTTTATAAAAAGGCTCTTACCTGAGAAAAAAGTAATTTTGATAAATTTGGTATATAGAATTCAAGGGCTTATTGTTCGTAAAGGCAATCCTAAAAATATTAAAAGTTTTGAGGACTTGGTTAGAGAAGATATTATTTTTATTAACAGACAAGCAGGTTCTGGAACAAGACTTCTTTTAGACAAGCACTTAAGAGAGATGGGAATAAATTCCTCAGAAATTAAAGGTTATGAAAATGAGGAATATACACATATGGGAGTTGCTCAGGCTGTTGCAAGTGGAAGAGCAGATGTAGGTCTGGGTATTTTAGCTGCAGCAAAGGCTCTTGATCTTGATTTTATTCCTATAACAGAAGAAAGATACGACCTTTTAATTGCCAAAGATTTTTTGGAACTTGTAAGTGTTCAAGCACTTCTTGATATAATAAGAAATGACAAGAAATTTAAAGAAGCTGTTATTGCTCTTGGTGGATATGATGTAAGAGATATGGGTAAAATAATTTATGAAAATTAACTTTTTATTAAATCCTCTAAGGTAACTTGAGAAAAATTTTTGATTAAAGCCGATATATTTTCTATAAAGGGTTTTGCCTCTGGAAGATTGAGTATTTCTTGAAATTCATCAATACCTAATACCTTTAAGATTTTTATTTTACCTAAGGGTTTTGCAAAAAAGATCTCTTCATCCTTTATAGCTATTAAACCATCTTTTTCCAGATCCTGTAAAATACTTTCTAAAAATATGGGTGATACATTAAGATATTCTGAGAGTTCAAAGATGTTAAAATTTTTACCTTCGAGAAAGTTTTTTCCTAAAAGATATAAAAGATAAAGTTTTAAATAAGGATAAGAGAAGTTTACAGGTAATCTTTTCCAGGATTTTTGCTCTAAGAGCACTACCAATTCAGCTCCCAAAAGAAATACCAGCCAATTTACAAAGAGCCAGATTAGAAAAAGAGGTATAGATGAGAGAGAACCGTATATTTTGGAATAGGTAACTGCATATTTAACATAAAGAGAATAAAGATAGGAAGACAATGTCCATAAAATAGTTGAAAAAATTGCTCCTATTAAGGCTTCCATTTTACCTACATCTTTAGCAGGAAAATAGATATACATTAAGAAAAAAAATAGCCCTATAAGAAAGAGTAAAGAAAAATTGAAAAATTTGCTAAGATAGGAATGAAAAAATAAAGGCATAAAGAAAAGAAAGGGAATCAGCGTTATACATAACCAGAAAAAGGTTAATCTTTGCATAAAGTTTCTTCTTTTTGAGCTTTCAAAAATTTTATTTAAAATTCCCTCGATTTGAAAAAGAACTCCAAGCCCCATAATGAAATAAGCTATAAGACTAAATTTACCAAGCGGGAAAGTTTCAAGTTTTTTCACTATGTCTAAAATAGTATCCATAACTTTTTTAGTAGCTTCAGGAGTTAAATATTGAGCAATGTTTATAAGAATTTGTTCTGTCAGTTTTTGCTGAGGTATAAAAATTTTTCCTATGGAAAAGATCAAACCTAAAAGGGGAACCATAGTAAGAAGAGTATTAAAGGTTAATCCTTGAGCATTAAGTAAAATATCGTCTTTTTGGATTTTTTTAAAAAAGGTTATAATAGCAATTTTTGTAAAATTGAGAAAAGATTTGAACTTCATAGATTTTTAAATTTTACAGGAAATTTTAATTTTAGACAAGAAAGGGAAATAAAATATTGGAACTTGCATAAAATTTAAGAAAGGATAAATTATAAATTATATTATAAGTTTATGAGGGGAAATAAAATGAGTGTAGATATAGAAGAACTCTTTTTAGAGGGTGCAAGAATACTTACTTTAAGAAAATTTGACGAAGCTTTAGAAATTTTTAATAAAGTTCTTGAGATGAATCCTAATCATATTAAGGCTCTTGAGGCAAGAGCAGTAATTTATATGCAAAAGGGTGAAATAGAGCTTGCAGAAAATGATTTGGAAAGAGCTATAAATATAGAACCAGAGAATGCAAGGCTTTATTTCCGTTTGGGACAGGTTTATTATCGCAAAAAAGATTTAGATAAAGCATTAGAACTTTTTACTAAGGCTATTGATCTTGAGCCCACCTATCCAGCTGCTTATATGGCAAGAAGTCAGATTTTAAGAGAAAAAGGACTTGAAGAGGCAGCAGACTTGGAATTAGATAAAGCTGTTGCAGTGCAGAGGGAAATTGCCAAAGCAAGAAGAGTTGTAGATTTCTAATCCTCTAAAAGTACTGTCCAGTTAAATAAATCTTCCTTTTCTCCATATTGAATTCCTGTAATGTAATCAAAAAGCATCTTGGTTATTTCTCCAATTTTTCCCTCATTTATAAGATAGGACCTTCCTTTATAATGAATTTCACCTACAGGGCTGATGACTGCAGCTGTTCCTGTACCAAAGCATTCTTTGAGGGTTCCCTTTTCTATACTTTCTATCACTTCATCTATGGAAATTTTTCTTTCTTTTACAGGAATACCAAGTTTAGGAGCAAGTTTTAAAACAGAGTCTCTTGTTATTCCTGGCAAAATTGAGCCAGTAAGAGAAGGAGTTACAAGTTCACTCTCAAAATAAAAAAAGATATTCATGCTCCCAACTTCTTCTACATATTTTTGTTCTTTAGCATCAAGCCATAGAACCTGGGTATAACCCATTTTATGTGCCAAATCTTGCGCTTTAAGACTTGCAGCATAATTTCCACCTGTTTTTACTTCTCCTGTTCCCCCTGGACAAGCTCTTATATATTCGGTAGTTACATAAATTTTAACTGGATTAAAGCCTTCCTTATAATATGCTCCCACAGGGGAAAGAATTATCACAAAAAGATACTCACAGCTTACCTTAAGACCAAGATTAGCCTGGGTAGCAAAAATTAGAGGTCTTATGTAAAGCGCTGCTCCCTTTTTCTTGGGAATCCAATCTCTATCAATAGAAACAAGAGTTTTAATGGCTTTAAACGTAAACTCAGGTTCAACCTGAGGGATACAAAGTCTATCAGCAGAACGATTAAGTCTGGCGATATGATCCCAGATGCGAAAAAATCTTATTTTTCCATCAACTCCATAATAGGCTTTAAGTCCTTCAAAGACAGTTTGTGCATAGTGTAAAACTATAGCTGCTGGATGAAGTTCAATATGGGAAAGTGGTTGTATTTTAGGTGAGTGCCAACCTTTATCAGCTTCGTACTTCATTACAAACATATGTGGAGTAAAAATTTTTCCAAAAGCAAGTTCTTCAAATTGTGGAGCTTTCCTTTTTTCCGGCTCGGCTAAATTGATTTCTATCTCCATCCTTTTCCTCCAAATTATAAAATGTTTCTTTAAAAATTTTTAAAATATACCTTTTATAAACTTTTGACAAGAGTTAAAATAAAATTAAATTTAAAAACAAAAATTATTATGCCCGTAAAACTTAATCAGAGCAAGGTTTCTTTGAGGTTTTTAAAAGAAAAAAGTGATCCCATGATTTTAGGGGAAATTTTACATTATATTTGGGAACTTCTTTTAATCTCTAAAGAAAATAAAAACCAAATAGAAACATATGCAAAAAAAGCTTTAGCTTCTTATCAGGAGCCTCTTCCACAAAGAAGTTATTTTTTAGAAAGGGCAAAAGAAATTATAGAAAATATGTTTAAAAGTGAGGAATTTAAAAAACTTAGTGAATTATTTGAAAAGGATAAAGTTTTAGCTATATACAGAGAGCCTGAGGGGTTTTTCATAGAAGAAGATCAAATTCATGATTTAAGACCGGATTTAATAATAAGAAAATCTGATGAATGGATAATTCTTGAATTTAAACTTCACGGTAAGTTTGAGGAAGCTCAATTAGAAAGGTATTTTTCTTTATTGAAAAAAATGTTTCCCAATGATAATATTAAAGTATACTTAGTTTCCTTTGAACCTTTTAAAGTTGAATTAAAATATTGTAAAACTATAGACAAATTAGATGAATCAAGCTTTTCTCATCCCACCCAACTCTCACTTTTTAAAGACCTTAACTAATTTTTTCATAGATAAACATTCCTTTAATACTCCTGAGATCTTGAAAATTTGGTGTATTTTTCCTACCAAAAGATCTGGGCTTTATTTTAAAAATTATCTTAAAAAGAAGCTGAAAGAGAGAAAAATTTCTGCAGGATTTTTTCCGAGAATTTTTTCTTTAGAAGAATTTATAGAAACCCTTTATATAGACTTAATTAGTTCTCCCTCTCCTCAAATTCCAGATATACTTAGAATTTTTGTTTTTCTTGAGGTTCTGGAAAAAAAATTAAAATTTTCTTTTGATAAAAAAAGTGAAGAACTTGAAAAGTATTTTAATTGGGGATTAAAGTTTTTAGAGGTTTTTGAAGAGTTTGAAAAGGAAGGAAGAATTCCAGAAAATTTACTTTATCCACCTGAGAGTCTTCCGGAATTAGCCAAAAAACTTTTTGAAGAATTAAAATATACCTATCTTGAATTTTCTTCCCTTATAGAAAAAAAGGGCTTTTCCTATTATTCCTATAGGCTAAAAAAGGTAGCAGATATTCTTAAAAATGATGAAGTTTTTGCTTCTCTTTTTAACGAAATAGATGAGATGTGGTTTATAGGTTTTGCTGCTTTAAGAAAGGTGGAGGCGGAAATTTTTAATTTTTTTAAAAATAGATTTAAAAGCTACTTTATTTTTGAAGCTTATGAACCTATTCCTTCAGTTATAAATGACACTATTAAAGTTCTTGAGCTTAAACCTGAATGGTTATCTACAGTTTATTATGAAAAAAAGGAATTTAAATCTCCTCAAATATATTTTTATGAGACTACAGATCCCCATTTAGAGGTTAAGTCTGCTTTAGAGCTTATTCCTGAGAGTGTTTCCCATCCTGATGAAATAGCCATAATTGTTCCCAATCCTTTTAATTTACTTTCCCTTATTTGTGCCTTAGAAGGAAAGGAAAATCCCATAGAAGTAAACATTACTCTTCAGTATCCTATCACTAAGATACCTTTTAATCAGCTTCTAAGAAATCTTATAAAAGCACAGAAAGAAAGAGAAGAAAATTTTTATCCCACCCAGATTTATCTAAAAATTATCAAGCATCCCTATTTTTTAGGGCTAAATTTTGAAAATGATATTTCCTTTCAAGAAATTGCAAATGAAGTAGAAAAAGAATTAAGAAAAAAGGGATATCTTAAAGTAACTCTTGATGAAGTTGAAGATTTAGTTCCCCATTACAGAATCTATTTAGAAAGAATTCATCAAATATTTTTTAAAAATTGGGAAAATATAAAAACTCCTGCTGAGCTTTCTGAGAATTTAAGAAGTATTTTAATTTTTTTTGAACCGCTTTTTGAAAAACTAAAGGAAGAAGAAAACTGGCATTCAATTATTTTAAGAAATTACATTTATATTCTTGAAACTAAAGTTTTTCCTATATTTGAAGAAGAGACCTATTTTAAAAATAAAAATTTTTCTGGAAGCTTTCTTTTAGAAATTTTGGAGCACCTTTTTAAAGAGGAGAAAATTCCCTTTATAGGAGATCCTCTAAAAGGGTTACAGATTATGGGTTTTTTAGAGACAAGGCTTCTTTCTTTCAAAAAATTAATTGTCCTTGATGTTAATGAAGGCTTTTTACCACCGAGTCCGCCCTTTAATCCCCTTCTTACAGATGAAATTAAAACTTATTTGGGAATTCCTGTTTTTAGAAATGAGTTATGGATTTATTATTTTGAAAGACTCATTAAAAGTGCAGAAGAGGTTCATATTTTTTATATCTTTGTAGAGAAAAGTAAGACTCAGGAATTTAGAGAACCCTCAAGGTTTATTCAAAAACTTAAATGGGAGCTTGAAAAAGAAGAAAGAAAGCCTGTTGAAAAATTGATACCTCTCTATTTGGAAATTCTTTCTGAAAAAGAAGGAATTTCCAAAACAGAGAAGGATAAAGAGTGGCTTTTAAATCTCATCAGATCTTCAGAAATAAGTAGATACTTTATTGAGACTTATCTTAGGTGTGGAGTTAAATTTTATTTTAAATATCTTCTAAAACTTAAAGAAACAGAGAAAATAGGTTTAAAGCCTGTTGATGTAGGTAATTTTATTCATGAATTTTTTGAAAAAATTTTTAAAGAATTGGAAGGTGAGGAAATATTAATTGAGAGAATTTATAAAGAAGATGAGGTTTTAAACAAACTCGAAAATCTCTGGCTTTTCTATAAATTTGAAAGAAAAATGGATGCTCTTTCTCATTTTCTCTCCAAAAAAATTGCAGTAGAGACAGTCAGAAGATATTTTAACTACTTAATTGAGATGGAAAAAAGTGGAAAGGTTAAAGGGACAAAAATTCTCGGTGTGGAAAAGGATTTAAAATTATTTGCTGATTGTTTTCTTTTTGATCCTCTTTATAATAATTCTAAAAATTCAAAAATCCTTCTTAGTGGAAGAACAGATTTTTTAATTAAAAGAAAAGAGGGAATTACCAAATATCTTATCTTAGATTTTAAAAGCAATCCTGATACCACACCCCATCCTGAGAAAGTTAAAAAAATATTTAACTTTTCGCTTCCAGATAAATTTGATAAATCTTCTCTTTATGAGGTGGCAGATATTTTTGGCTCAGATCTTTCTGGGTTTCAGCTTACATTTTATTATTATCTTTTTTATCAGCAGAAGGAAAAATTTATTAGTGAGGGAAATGAAGAATTTGTAATTATAAACGCTGGTTTTATAACCCCTTCAGATTTTAAAAAACCTGAAAAGTTTGTTTTTAACATTCATTCAAGGGGTGAATGGACAAAGATTTACAGTTACTTTAAAAGTGGATTTAAAGATTTGATTGAATGGATTTTAAATCATATTATAATAAGTGATAAATTTTATTTTCCTGAAGATGATAGATTTTGCAAATTTTGTGAATATAAATCTCCTTGTAAAAATTATAAATATCTTTTTTAAATATTTAAATAAATTTTATGCTTGTAATTGAAAATTTTTCAACCCTTAAAGAAGACAAGAGTTTAATTCTTGAGGAAGCCTTTAAAAAGAATAGAAATTTAGAAAAGATTGCAGAGAAAGTCCTTAATCTAGAACCTCTTGATTTTGATTCAGCTTTAAGACTTTACAAAGGGGGAGATTTATTCTTTTTAGGAGAGCTTGCAAATAAAGTGAAAGAAAAAATACATGGGAAAAATTATTACTATACCATTAATCGCCACATTAATTATACCAATATCTGTGCTATAGATTGCAAATTTTGCGGCTATCATAAAAGACCTGGAGAGGAAGGGGGGTATACATTAAAAATAGATGAAATTTTAGAAAAATTAAAAGCAACCCCAGGTTTAAGGGAAGTTCACATTGTTGGTGGATTAAATCCTAAGCTTCCTTATGAATACTACATAGAGCTTGTCCGCAGGATAAGAAGTACTTTTCCTGAAATTCACATAAGGGCTTATACCTGTGTTGAGATAGACTGGTTAAGCAGAATTTCTGGAAAATCTGTGGAAGAAGTTTTAAAAGAATTAAAGTCCGCAGGACTTAATTCCATTCCAGGTGGTGGGGCTGAGGTTTTTTCAGAAAGAATAAGAGCAGAGCTTTATCCAACAAAAATATCCTCTGAGCGCTGGATTGAGATTGCTAAAACTGCTCACAAACTTGGAATTCCAACCAATGCAACTTTACTTTTTGGTCACATAGAAACAGATGAAGAAATAATTGAGCATCTATTTAAGCTTAGAGAAATTCAGGAAAACACAAAAGGATTTTATTGTTTTATTCCTCTTGCTTTTATTCCAGAGAATAACAAGCTTTCTTATTTACCTGGACCATCAGCAGAGAAAATTTTAAAAACTATTGCTATATCAAGAATAATCTTAAATAATTTTCCACATATTAAAGCTTACTGGGTTTTTTTAGGGATTGGTCTTTCTCAGGTTGCTTTACTTTGGGGGGCAGATCACTTTCACGGAACGGTAATAGAAGAAAAAATAAGTGAGGCTATGAGGGGTGAACCGGTGATTAAACTTCCTCCTTATGAAATTGAAAAACTAATCAGAGAAATTGGCGGAGAACCAGTTTTAGTATAAAGTTTTATAAAGTTTATGGAAATAATTTATCCTATTCCAGAAAAACTTCCCTTAAACAAAGCAAGGTTTATTCAGATTTTTAACACTTGTGATAGTTTAGCCAAACTGGGCAACAAAGTAATAATATGTTGTTCTCTGAAGAAAAATTTTTCTTCAGAAGATTTACTTAAATATTATGGAATAAGTCATATTTCCCATAATTTACACATAAAAAAAATTCCTTTGTTCTATTGGGAATATAAAAAGATTTATAAAATAACTTGGAATTTTTCCTATTATATTTACTTTTTAGCCTATCTTTTAACTAAAGCTTCAAAAAATAAAAGCTCTAAAAATATTATTTTTTTAAGATATCCTAAATTAGCTTATTTTTTGTGTAAGTTTAAAAATTTAATAAAAGCCATTTTTGTTTATGAAGCTCATGAGATATTTTCTTTCAAAAATCCTAAATATTCAAAAATAGAAAAAAAAATTTTTGAAGAATCAGATATTATATTTTGCATTACTGAAAGGTTAAAGAACTTTATGACTAAAAAATTTAATATCAAAGACCAAAAAATTTTTGTTATCCCAGATGGAGTAAAAGATGAGTGGTTAGATATAAAGAAAAATTGTGGGAAATACCTATTTTATGCAGGAAGTCTTGAAAAATGGAAAGGGGTTGAAGTATTGATTAAAGCCATGTCATATTTACCGAATGAAAAACTTCTAATTGCAGGGGAAGGAGAAGAATTAGAAAATTTAAAAAAATTAGTAAAAAATTTGAACTTAGAGGATAGAGTTAAATTTTTAGGGTATCTCTCACATAAGGAAATTCCTTTATATCTTACCAAATCTAAAATTGGTGTGTTACCTAATATTAATGAAGGAATTTCTGAATTTACATCTCCTCTAAAACTTTTTGAATATATGGCTCTTGGTTTACCTATAGTAGCTTCAGATTTGCCTGTTTTTAGAGAAGTTTTGAGAGACAGAGAAAATGCCTTACTTGTAAAACCTGGAGATCCTGAGGCTTTAGCAGAAGGAATTAAAATTTTACTGGAGAATCCTCAAATAGCAGAAAAGTTAACTCATAAAGCTAAAAAGATGGCTAAAAACTATACCTTTTCTAAAAGAGCAGAGAAAATTAAAGAAATAATAGAAAGTTTTTATAAACATTAAAATGAAAACTTTTGAATTTTATAAGTTAGAAAATTTAATAATTAACAAAATCTATTATCAAGTTTTTCAAAAAAACAATTTATTAAACATTCATTCCATTGAGAATTTAAAAAATCCTTTTTATATAAAGAAAAAAAGATATCGTCTAATTCGAGCTTTTAAAATAGATAATTTAAGCCTTTTTATTAAGAAGTATGAAAAAAATTTAGAAGAAGCTGAATCCGAATGGGAAAATCTTCAGCTTCTCTGGGATATGGGATTTTCTACTTCAATTCCCATATTTTTTTATAAAGATTCATCTATAGCACTTATTGGAACAGAAGAAGTTTCTGGAAAAATATGTCTTGAAATAATTAAAGAAAATTCAGAGAAAACACAGATAGTTATAGAAAAAATTGCCGAGTTCCTTGGAAATTTTCATAAAAAAAACCTTTTCCATCAGGATTGTTATTTAAATCATTTTTACTGGGATGATGAAAGCAAAACACTTTATATACTTGATGTTTCAAGGGTAATAGAAAATCCTCTCTTTCCCTTAAAATATCAGATAAAAGATCTTTCTCAACTTGCCTTTTCTTTTGAAGTCTATTTGGGAAAAGAGGCTTTCTTTTGGTGGAAATTTTTTTGGGAAAATTATGTTAAGAATTATGGATTAAAAAACGAAAAATTTTTAAAAGTTTTAGTAAATATAAAAAAATTGTTAATCAGGAGAAGAACAATAAAAAAATTCCTTAAAGGAGAAGAACTTTAACATTTATATGGTTAAAATAACACCTAAGGATTGTTCATTAATTCTTGAGGGAGATATAGGAGGAGAACGCCCCTGCTATGTATATATCCCACCGCATAAAAACTACATAATCTATTCTTATTCAATGGAAGAATTACTTCAACTTAAGGAAATAAAATACAATCTTGAAATTTCTGAAGAGGGAGTTTCATTTTTTTTACAATCTGGTGTTATCCCACCTCCAAAAACAATATTTAAAAATATCTTTGTTTTAAACATCGGTGATAAGCTTTATTTAAAAGCAGATAACAATAAAATTAAAGAAGAATTCCATCATGAATATCCTTTTTTCAATTCTTATAGAAATCCAGAGCTTATACCAGATGAAGATTATCTTTTGTCAATGCTTGCGGAAACTGTCAGAACTCGCAAAATATTTGGTTCACCTACCTATCTTTTTCAGAGCCTTGGTAAGGACAGTAACACTATTCTATTAGCTTTAGCAGAGGCTGGATATCAAAGAGAAATTATCTGTTTGACCCTTTCAACAGAAGATCGCAAGGATGAAAGTGAAATAGCAGAAAAGATAGCTCAAAAACTTGGATTTAAACATCAGAAACTACCCTTACCTTCAAAAATTGAAAAAAAACATATAGATGAACTAATTTATTATTTTGAAAATATTCCTTTTCCTTGCGCTGATGGAACTTCTTTGGTATACCCTATCTATGCCACTCAGTTAGATTTCAAAAAGACGGATATTATTGATGGTAGTGGAAACGATATTTATTTTGGTCACATTCCAAGACCTATTGAATATAAAAGACAAAAAATTTACCCTAAATTTGTTTTTTTTAGAGATTGGGTTGAAAATCTATCCACAGGGCATATTTTACAAAAATTCAGCCTAACCCGATGTGAAATGGCTATTTATATTTTAAAAGGGCTGAGTTATGGAGATTGTAAAAAAATTTTTCCAGAAAGTGTGCCTGTATATTTTTACTGGATGGAGGAGGATAAAAAAAGAAAGAATTGGGATTACATAGACCTTAAAGGCGATATATGGGGCACAAAGGCAGAATATGACTTAGTTATGAAAAAGGTAAGGAATTTTGTCTCAGTTTATAAAGCTAATCCCATTTTTCCCTGGTGTAATAAAGATATAGCTCTTTATATAGGTAGGCTACCCGAAAAATATCTTTTTGATCGCGGAAAATTTAAAAATAAGCTTCTTTTGAGGAAAATTTTAAAAGAAAGGCTAAATTTAGATTCAGATCTTATAGGTAAATATTCCTATGGTTTTTCCGCCTATCAATTCTTAAAGCCTATCTTAAACATAGTTGAAAATGAAATTTTAAACTGTAAACTCTGGGATAAAAAGGGTATTAAAGTATTCTGGAAAGAATTAAAAGAAAGGTCAGACAAAGAAAAGATATACAGAAAGATTTTGGTTAGATTATTTCTGATTTCTGCCTGGTATAACCACAATTTTTACCTAAGAAAAGGCTAAATTTTTAAATATATTTACGGTATTTTCAGAAAGTTTTTCTGGAGAAAAGGCTTCTAAAAGTCTTTGTTTTGCTCTTTTTCCCAATTCTTCTCTTTCTTCTTCTGAAAGTGAATAAATTTTCCATAAAGCTTCAGTTAAAGACTGATAATCTCTTTTAGGTATAAGGTATCCAAAAAATAAAGGGGTATCAAAAATATCCGGAAGCCCCTCAGCGGATGTAGCAATTATAGGAAGTTCTGAAGCCATAGCCTCAAGGACAGAAAGAGGCATCCCTTCCCGATAAGAAGAATGCACATATACATCTAAAGTCTTCAAATATAAAGGAACTTTCAAGGGATCAACCTTGCCAGAAAAAATTACCAAAGATGATAGATTGAGCTCTTGAGCTAATTTTTCTGTTTCCTCTCTCCTACAAGTAAGAGATAAGCTTTTCCTCCCATCTCTAAAAATCTTTTAAAAGCTAAAAGCAAGGTTTGGTGATCCTTTTCAGGCCTGAAATTAGCAACCATCCCAAAATAAAAACCCTTTTCTGGCAGTTTTAATTTTCTTCTTGCCTCAAACTTTTTTAGATTCAAAGAAAACTCTCCTGGATCAACAGAAGAATAAATAATTTCAATCTCTTCAGGTTTAACGACATTTAATGCACAAAGCTCCTCCTTCAAAGCTCGGCTATTAACCACAATTTTTGATATACTACTTTTCATCAGTTTAAAAGCAAGCCTTCTACCAAAATGTTTAACCTCTCCAGAAACCACAGGATAAAAAATAAGCTTCAAATCTCTATAAAAAAGTTTGGCAAAATAGAGATATTTAAGAAGGCGAAAACGATGAGTAAGAACAACTTTAATGTTTTCTTTTTTTAGAAGGGTTAAAAGTTCTCTTAAAACCTTTAAACGAATTTTTCTCCCTCCCTCTTCATAGGGAAGAGATAAAAAGCGAAGATTCTCTACAAAACCTTTTTGGTAAAAATAGGTATCCTTTATATTAGTTTTAAAAAGAATTACCAAAGGATGA
>PNIK01000028.1 GCA_002877985.1 Thermodesulfobacterium geofontis
TCTTTCTGAAAGGACTTTGTCTGCTTTTATTCTTGCTTTTATTCTTACTTTTTTTCCTGGAATTCCTAAAAGCCCAGAAGATGAAGAAAACTCAAGAATCTCAAATTCGAGATCCTCAGGGACACAACCTAATTCTTCACAGGCAATCTCAACTAATTGATCCAAGCTCTTTCCTTCAAATTCCTTTTCCATCATAGTCCCCCCACCTTAAGATTATTTTTTAAGCAGTTTAAGCGTAAAATATTGTTGAATAATAGACAAAATATTATTTACAAACCAATATAAAACTAACCCGGATGGAAAGTTTATAAAGAGTATTATAAAAAATAGGGGCATAAGAAGCATTAATCTATTCTGAAAAGGATCTGTAGTTGAAGGAGAAAGCTTTTGCTGAACGAACATAGAAGCTCCCATAAGAATGGTAAGAAGTGGAATTCCTCCTAAATAGGGTATATGGAAATTACCTATATAAAGTCTTTCAGGAGCACTGAGATCATCAATCCATAACATAAAGGGGGCATGTCTCAATTCAATTGCCATTAGCAATACCTTATAAAAGGCTATAAATATAGGTATCTGAATAAGAATAGGAAGACAACCCGAAAAGGGATTTATTTTGTAAGATTTATAAACATTCATAAGTTCTTTATTTAATGTTTGAGGATCGTCCTTGTATTTTTCTCTAAGTTTCTGAATAATCGGCTGGATTTCTTGCATCCTTTTCATACTTTTATAGCTTATTTGATTAAGAGGAAAGAAAAGGATTCTTAATAAAATAGTAATAAAAATAATATCCCAACCAAAATTTCCGGTAAACCGATGACTGAACTTTAATATATAAAGAAGGGGTTTAGCTATAAAATCAAAAATTCCAAAATAAAGCGCTTTACCTAAGAGGGGATATTCTTTTTTCATTTCTTCTATTTTTTTAGGCCCCATGTAAAGTTTAAAATTATAAGTTATTTCTTCATTAGGCTTTAACTCAAAAGGAGGGAGCCAGAGAATAAATTCCTGAGTATTTTTATCTATATTTCTAAAAGTAGCTCTATAAGTAGCATTTCCCATATTTTGAGGAATAAGTGCTACCATAAAATAAGTATCTTCATATCCTAAATACTTAAGATTTCCCGTATAATCTTCCAAATCTTTTTTTAGTTTTATCTCATTTAAATGGTCTGTATAATAAAAGGGCCCTTTAAAAACATATTTCGTTCCGTCTACAAAGGGAGAAAAAACGCCTCTCAAAAGTATTCCATCCTTAATTACCTCATTTCCTTGGTTTGAAATTCTAAAAGATAGATCAATAAAATAAGAATTTCTTTTAAAAGTAAAAGTTTTTTCCAAAGTTATATTTTTGTAAGAACCTAAAAAGCTGATAGTTTGAGAGGTTGCATTCTCAAGAGAGAAAATATTTTTTTCTGGCCCCCTATAGTTTATTACAGCCACTTCAGGAGCAGAAGATAAGTAAATTTCTAAAGGAAGACCTTCAGAAGGTGAAGAAATAAGATTAACAGGTTCTTTTTTGTTTTTTTCTTTGGAATAATTTTTTAATTGAAATTTGTTAAACCTTGCTCCAAGGGAGGTAATTGAAACTTCATATTGAGGGGAAATCAGGATATAATTTTTTAATTCTTCAGAAGAAACTTGAGAAATCTTTATTTCTTCAGGTTTTATCTCTTTTTTAAGTGGCTCTTCTTTTTTAATCTCAATGTTATTAGACTGATTTTGAGATATTTTGGTGGGTTGTGGAGAGGGAATAAATTTTACATAAAGATAATTAAAAATAATAATCACCATGACAGAGAGAACAACAGCCAAAAGAACTCTCTTTTCCATTAAAAAATCTCCTCCTTTTTAGAAGATTCAGAAAAAAGAGGGTCGTAGCCACCCGAAGAAAAGGGGTGACACCTTAAAAATCTTTTAAATCCTAAATAACCTCCTTTTAGTAAACCAAACCTTTCTATAGCCTCCTTAGCATATTGGCTACAACTTGGGTAAAATCTACAATTAATACCTAAGTAAGTAGAAAATATAGGTGAGATAAATTTCTGATAGAATTGGATAAATTTAATTATCAATTTTTTTGTCATAGAAAGAAGGCTCTTTCTTTCTCAAAGAAAGAAGTTTTTCTTTTGCAATTTCCAAAAATTCTCTATACTTTAAATTTAATAAATTAGGATGCGGAACTATTATTATGTCACAATTTTCTGGAAACCAATTTTTATTTCTTCTAAACAATTCCCTAATCCATCTTTTTATTTTGTTTCTTTGAGTAGCTTTTTTAATCTTTTTTGAAACCACTATTCCCAGTCTTCTATAACCTAAATTATTAGGTTTATATATAACTAACAATATTGAATTTATCCAAAGTTTTTTACCCTCTTTAAATACTATCTGAAATTCCTTATCTTTTTTAAGTCTTTCTTTTTTTGATAAACCTTCTTTTTTCACAAAATTTAAATTATAATTAAACTGTAAGACGCCAACGCCCTTTTTTTCTTCTGTTTTTAAGAATTCTTCTTCCTGAACGGGTTTTCATTCTTGCTCTAAAGCCATGTTTCCTTTTCATCTTAATCCTGCTTGGTTGATAAGTCCTCTTCATAAAGCTCCTCCCCTTGAAAGATTAAATCAAATTTAAAAAGATATTAACATCTTTTAAAAATTTTTCTACAGTTTAAAATTAGAAAAAACTTTTAAAAAGTTAATATGAAAATTAATAAAATCAACCAAATTTTAAATCAAATTTTGATTGAAAAATATTATGAGGTTTTAAAAAGAAAAAAAAGAGGTCTTTATTTTAAACCCTTTTGGGATAGAACCCCTATTAATTTTAAAGAATACCTTCTAAAGGAGAAATTTGTTATTATAGCAGAAATAAAAAGAAAAAGCCCTTTAAATAATGAATTCAGAGAAAATTTTGATCCCTTAATGCTTGCAAAAACTTATGAAAAGGGAGGAGCAAAGGCTATCTCAGTAATTACTGAAGAAATATTTTTCGGAGGTTCCTTGGAATATTTAGCAAGTATTAGAACAAAAACGAATCTTCCTTTATTGAGAAAAGATTTTATATTTGATCCTATCCAAATTGAAGAAGCTAAAGCCTTTGGTGCTGATATAATTTTATTAATAAGTTCTATTCTCAGCGTAGAGGAACTTTCAGAATTAAATAAATATGCAAAAAAATTAAATCTCTCAAGTCTTGTAGAAATTCATGATAAAGAAGATCTGGAAAAGGCTCTTAAAGCTGGAGCTGAAATCATAGGAATAAATAATAGAAATCTCTCAACCCTCAAGATAAACATAAACCAAAGTCTTAAAATTTTCCCTCTTATCCCTAAAGGTATTCCAGTAATTGCAGAAAGTGGTTATAATAATCCTGAGGAGATTAAAAAAATTAAAGCTTTAGGATTTAAGGGAGTTTTAATAGGAACCTCTTTAGTTAAAAGTTCTAATCCAGAAAGGAAATTAAAAGAATTTTTGGAGGCTTTAAATGAAGTATAGTCCAGATTTTGAAAAGGGTAATGGCTTAGTTCCTGCTATTGTACAGGATTATCAAACAGGTAAAGTTTTAATGCTGGGCTTTCTTAATAAATTAGCTTGGGAAAAAACTTTAGAAACAGGACTTGTCCACTTTTACAGCAGAACAAGAAATAAGCTTTGGCTTAAAGGTGAAACTTCTGGTCACTATTTGATTTTAAAGGAAATTTATGTAGACTGCGATGAAGATACCGTACTTTTAAAAGTAGAACCTAAAGGACCCGTATGTCATGAGGGTTATGAGAGTTGTTTTTATAGAAAACTCGAAAATGATCAACTTAAAATTATAGAAAAAAAATTATTTCATCCGGAGGAGGTTTATGGAAAAGCTTAAATTTGGAATTCCCAAAGGAAGTTTAGAAAAAGCAACTATTGAGCTTTTTGAAAAAGCTGGATGGACAATAGATGTTCACCACAGAAATTATTTTCCTGAGGTTGATGATCCAGAATTAGAGATGGTTATCTGCAGACCTCAGGAAATGAGTAAATATGTAGAAGCTGGGATTCTTGACGCAGGAATAACTGGAAAGGATTGGATTTTAGAGAATGAATCTAAAGTTGTGATAGTTGAGGATCTAATTTATTCCAAAGTAAGTAAAAGACCTGCAAGATGGGTTTTGGCAGTAAAAGAAGATTCTGATATCGAAAAACTTGAAGATCTTAAAGGCAAAAAAATAAGTACTGAACTTGTCAATTTTACTAAAAAATTTTTTGAAGAAAAAGGAATTCCTGTAGAAGTAAGTTATTCCTGGGGAGCAACCGAGGCAAAAGTAATTCAAGGTCTTGCAGATGCAATTGTTGAAGTTACTGAAACCGGAACCACTATAAGAGCTCATGGTTTAAAAATAATCCATGAACTTCTGGTTACCTATCCACAACTTATTGCTAATGAAAGGGCCTGGCAAAACGAATGGAAAAGGAGAAAAATAAAGCAAATTGCTATTCTTTTAAAAGGAGCCCTTGATGCCCATAAAAAAGTTGGATTAAAAATGAATGTACCTGAAGAAAGTTTAGAAAAAATAATCCAAATTTTACCAAGTATAACTTCTCCTACCATATCTCCTCTTTACCAAAAAAAATGGTATGCCTTAGAGATAGTTATCTCTGAAAAAGAGGTAAGGGAACTTGTTCCTAAACTTTTAGAACTTGGAGCAGAAGGAATTATAGAGTATAGTTTAAATAAGGTCATTTGAGGACTAAAAATATGCAAAGACTTCCTTTATCTTATATAAGACCTGGTATGAAAACCTATGAAGAAGTTATTGATGCAAACGGAAGGGTTCTTTGCGGAAAAGGTATAGAATTAACAGAGGATCATATTAGAAAATTTGAAGAATTTGGAGTAAGCTTTATCACTGTAGAAGGAAATCCTGTTAAACTTCCTTGGGAAAAAACATTAGAAGAAGAACTAAAGGAATTGGAAGAAAGATTTGAGGGTATAACAGATGAAACCCTTCTGGAAATAAAAAGACTCTTTAAAGAATTTTTAGAAGAAAAAAATCAAAAAACAGAGGATATTCAAAATATCCAGAAAGAAGTCTAAAATGAATTTAGATCCTTCAGAAAAAAGGAAATCTGTTAAGAAAAAGCT
>PNIK01000049.1 GCA_002877985.1 Thermodesulfobacterium geofontis
GAAAGGGCAGGGTTACCTCAAGAAGCAATTAAATTTGTAACTCTGAGTAGACTCACTGCAAGAATTGATAATAATGCTATTCAAGATGGATTTCAGCTTTATTTTCACCTTTTTATTTTTACAAAAAGTGGAGAATGGGGAGTTATTCAACAGGGAAGGGATGAAAAAACTTTATATGCAAGAAGATATCAGTGGTATAGTGAAAAAATTAGCAATCTTTGCGAAAATCCTCACTCAGGTATAGTTTCTTCAATTAAAAGAGATCAGGTTTTAAATTTGGTGGCTAAGGAAAGTAGAAAGGTTCAAAATGTTTTGGTAGATTTGGTAAAAGAAAATTTAAATTTAGTAATTAAGGAACTAGCACCAAAAGTTCACATAATCTTTAAAAGAGAACATAATTTAACATTTGAAGACTTCTCATATAAATCTTTAAAAAAGATCTGGGAAAAAACCTATAAAAAGCCTCCCTCAAATTTTCAAGAACTTATTTTAACTCAAGGTATAGGTGCCAAGGCTTTGAGAGCACTTACTTTAGCTTCAGAGTTAATTTACAATGTAAAAGCTTCAAGAGAGGATCCTGTGATTTACAGTTATGCCCATGGAGGCAAAGATGGGCATCCTTATAGGTTAAATAAAAAACTTTATGATACAACTATTCAGGAATTAGAAGAGATTTTAAGAAAAATAAAATTAAGAGAATCTGAAAAATTGGAACTATTTAGAAAGCTTCCTCAAATCTTTAATTTTTAAAAATTGTTTAAAAGTTTAAAAAAAAATAAAAAAATTTTGGGAAAATTTAAAAAATATTAGAATCATGATAGAAAAAATATTAAAAACTTTTTAAAATTAAGGTTGACTTTTGAATATTGACTTATATAAAAAAGTAAAAATGCAGAAAAAAATTACAGCTTTATCTGAAGAATTAGTTAAATATTTAGAAAATAAAAAGGATTTTATTTTAAAAAAGTGGAAATCTGTTTTTTGGGATTCCTTTGGAGAAGAAGCAAAGAGATTTTTTACTAAAGAAGTAGATAGATTTCAAAATCCCTTTGGATATAGAATAGATGAAACCTTTGAGGGACTGATAGGGGTGTTATTTGGAGATTTTAAATGGGATGAAGCAGAGTATTATTTAAGAAGGCTTGTTCAATTGAGAGCTGTTCAGGAAACAATACCCTCAAGAGCTTTAAATATGTTTCTCCAATTGAAAGGCATAATAAGAAAGGAAATGGGAGAAGAAATATTGAAAAAATTTGGAATAGAGGAATTTCTTAAAATTGAAGATAGAATAAATGCTTTTATGCTTAAAAGTTTCGACTTTTTTATGGATTACAGAGAGAAATTAAATCAACTCAGATATGATGAGTGGAAAAGAGCTCATTTTTTGCTTTTAAAAAGAGCAGGTTTAGTTTATGATCCTATGGAAGGAATGCCTAAAAGTGAATCTGAAGAAATTAACTAATAAAAGGAGAGGGAGTGAGATATGAATGCATTAGTAAGCTTTATAATTTTAGTTATTTTAATTTTTATCCCTTGGATAGGGGTAGGAGTATTATGTTTGGATAGTTTATTTGGGATTATAATTCCTTACGCTTGTTTTCTTGTATTTGTAATAGGTTTAATTTATAGAATTATATACTGGGCTAAATCTCCTGTTCCTTACAAAATTCCAACAACCTGTGGGCAGCAAAAAAGTCTTCCTTGGGTAAAAAGAAGCTTAAAAGATCGGTTAGAATCTCCTTTTTATACTTGGGAAGTAATTTTAAGAATGTTTTTAGAAATTGTATTTTTTAGAAGTCTATTTAGAAACTTAAGAGCAGATTTGTATGGTAAGAGATTAATTTATGGATCTGCTAAATGGCTCTGGCTTGGAGCAATATTATTTCACTGGTCCCTTTTTATAATTCTTTTGAGACATTTAAGACTATTTACTTATCCAGTACCTTCCTTAATTCAGGGATTGGACTATTTGGATAGTTTTATTCAGACCTTAGGAGTTCCTCCTGTTTACATTACAGATATACTTATTTTAGCTGGTTTGACTTTTCTTTTGCTTAGGAGATTTATAGATTCAAAGGTCTCTTATTTATCTTACGGATCTGATTTCTTTCCTTTGTTTTTAATAATTGGTATTGTAGTTTCAGGTATTTTAATGAGATATTATTTTAAAGTTGATTTATATGCAGTAAAACAATTAACCCTTGGTCTTGCCACATTTAATCCTTCTATTCCTGAGGGAGCAAAAATAGGAGTAATTTTTTATATACATTTATTCTTAGTTTCCAGTTTAGCTGCCTATTTCCCATTTAGTAAGCTTGTACATATGGTTGGTGTATTTTTTAGTCCTACCCGTAATATGGCAAATAACAATCGTGCAGTAAGACATATCAATCCTTGGGAATATCCAGTTAAGCATTTAACCTATGCAGAATTCCAGGAAAGGTTTAGAGATGTTATGGAACAGGCTGGAATACCTATAGATGAGGAAGTAGAAAAAGAAGAACACGAATGGTATAGTATATATATACCTGGCAAAGAACCACCCAAAATAAAAGTTTAATAATAATTAAAAAGACTTGAGGAGGTAAAGAAGATGAGTCTTCCTAAACCTGATGAGTTAATAGCTGATGTGAATTTACATAAAACTCCAGAAAAAGATTGGATGGATATAAAACCAGAATTAAAAAAAGGATACTATTTAGGCATTGTAGATCCTAAGATTTTAGAAGAGTTAGATCTTCCTAATATGGGAAAGTGGCAACCCTATGATGAAAAATGGCCTCTTCCTGAAAATTGGAAAGAAATTGTGAGAAAAGCTATTTTAAGAAGAATGGAAATGCACAGATCTTTTAAGCTTTTTATGGATATATGTGTAAGATGTGGCGCATGTGCAGATAAGTGTCATTTTTTCCTTGGAACAGGTGATCCTAAAAACATGCCAGTTTTAAGAGCTGAGCTTGTAAGATCCATAATAAAAGGTGAATTTTCTACTTTTGGTAAACTTCTTGGAAAATTTGTGGGTGCAAGAAAATTAACTGAGGATGTTATAAAAGAATGGTTTTATTATTTTTATCAGTGTACAGAATGTAGAAGATGTTCAGTGTTTTGTCCTTATGGTATAGATACTGCAGAAGTTACTATGATTATGAGAGAAATTTTACTTGAGCTTGGAATTGCTACAGACTGGGGAATAAAGCCAGTTCATAATTCCTATTATATAGGAAACCATGTAGGAGTTCAACCACATACCTTTAAAGAAAATCTTGAATTTTTAGTCTGGGAATTTGAGGAAATTACAGGTATACATATTGATCTTGACAAATATATAAATAGAAAGGGGGCTGAAATTCTCTTTGTTCCCATTTCAGGAGACTACTATGCAGACCCAGGTATTTATACTATGATGGGAATTCTTGTTCTTTTTCATTACTTAGATTTAGATGTAACCATGAGCCCTTTTGCAACAGAAGGAGGAAATTTTGGTTTCTTTAATTCATTTGAGATGGCTAAAAGACTTCATTCTAAAATATATGAAGAGGCAAAAAGGCTTAAAGTTAAATGGATCCTTGGTGGAGAATGTGGACATAAATGGAGAGTTTGGAATCAGTATCATAATACCTGGTTTGGTCCTATTAATTTCTTAGAAGTCCCCAAATCTCCTATCACAGGAACTGTTTTTGAGCATGCTAAAGATAACAAAATTGTTCATATAGTTGAATTTACAGCAGATTTGATTGCTCATGGAAAATTAAAACTTGATCCTTCAAGAAACGATCATTTAATTGTTACTTATCATGATTCTTGTAATCCTTCAAGAGCTATGGGATTTTTTGAGGAACCAAGGTATATTTTAAAACATGTTTGCAATAATTTTGTTGAAATGCCGGAAAATACAATAAGAGAAAAAACTTTCTGTTGTGGATCTGGAGCAGGGCTTAACGCTGGTGAAAATTTAGAAATAAGGCAAAGAGGAGGTTTCCCAAGAGCAAATGCAGTAGAATATGTTCATAAAAATTATGGAGTAAATCAATTAGTCTGTATTTGTGCTATTGATAGAGCAGTTTTTCCAACGCTTTTACAATACTGGGTTCCTGAAGTGGATGTAGGAGGTTTGCATGAGCTTGTTGCTAATGCACTTGTTTTTGAAGGAGAAAAATCAAGAGATGTAGATTTAAGAAGGAGACCCTTAAAACACCCTGTAAAAGGTGTTGACCAACCTGAAGAATAGGAGGTTAAACTATGTATAATGCTGGAAAAGTAATATTTTTTATAATTGTTTTAATCCTATTTTTTACCATACCTATGTGGTTAAATTTTGGAAGATTAGAAGCTATACCTCAACCAGAGCTTCCTAAGGAAGAAAAAAAATGTGTAGAATCAAAGGACTACATGAAAGCTTATCATATGAAGTTACTTGATAACTGGAGAAAAAGAGCTATTCGTGAAAATCAACATATGTATATTGCAAGTGACGGAGAGAAATATACTATTAGTTTGCAGAGAGCTTGTATGAAGTGCCATACTGAAAAAGAAAAATTCTGTGATAGATGTCATAATTTTGTGATAACACACCCAGATTGCTGGGATTGCCATATTGCACCGGAGGTGGCGAAAAAATGGCAATAAAAAGAAGAAGCTTTTTAAAATTAACAGGTTTAGCTTTATTAGGAACTGCAGCAGGAGCTGCAGTAGAAAATCTATTAACTAGGGGGGAAATAAAAGCACAGGAATATACCTATCCCCCAGAAGCTTTAATAGGTAAAAGATGGGCTATGGTTATTGATGTAAAAAAGTGTAGAAAAGCGAGAAATACTTGTGGTGCTAAATGTATTGAAGTTTGTCATTCTATTCATAATGTTCCTTCAATTCCAGATAAAAAGAAAGAGATAAAATGGATATGGGAAGATAGCTTTGAGCATGCCTTTCCAGAACAAGCAGATGAACATCTTAAAGAGATTTTTAAAGATGTTCCTTTCTTACTCTTATGTAATCAGTGTGACAACCCTCCCTGTGTAAGGGTATGTCCTACAAGAGCTACCTTTAAAAGTAAAGATGGAATTGTAATGATGGATTTTCATAGATGTATTGGATGTCGTTTTTGTATGGCCG
>PNIK01000066.1 GCA_002877985.1 Thermodesulfobacterium geofontis
ATTTGCTCTAAAAATTTTAAAATAAAATTATAAATTTTTCTACAACTCATAAATCCCTCACTTGACTTTTTATTTTTATAAAATATACTACCTATATATAGTGGTTTTTTAAATAAAACACTACAAAATATTGTATTGGGAGGAAATAAGATGGAACCTTTAGTAAGAAAAAGAAGCGGAAAAGTGGTTTCTTTTTCTAGATTTAGAATCATAAATGCCGTCTACAAAGCCATGAAGGCTACCAATATAGGTACTAAAGCTGATGCCGAAAAAATTGCTGATGCAGTATCTGTATATCTTTACAGAAATTATTTCAAAAAAGGAGACATCCCTCATGTAGAGACTATTCAGGATATTATTGAAAAAACATTAATGGAAAGAGGTTTTCCTGAGGTTGCCAAGGCTTATATTCTTTACCGCGAAAAGAGACGCGAAGCAAGGGAGATAGGGAAGGCTCTTGTTGATGGTATAAATCTCATTGAGGAATATCTTGGTCAAGATGACTGGAGGGTGAGGGAAAACTCCAATATGAACTACAGCCTTCAGGGACTGAATTTTCATGTGAGTTCCTCCGTGGTTGCCCGTTACTGGCTTGAAAAGCTTTATCCTAAGGAAGTATCTCAAGCTCACAAAGAGGGAGATTTTCATATTCATGATCTTGGGGTGCTTGGACCCTATTGTGTTGGTTGGGATCTTTATGATCTTCTGTTGAGAGGCTTTGGAGGAGTTTATGGGAAAGTTGAGAGTGCCCCTCCAAAACATTTTAGATCAGCCCTTGGTCAGATTGTAAATTTCTTTTATACTTTACAAGGTGAGAGCGCGGGCGCGCAGGCCTTTTCAAACTTTGATACCCTTCTTGCTCCCTTTGTTAGATATGACAAGCTTTCTTATGAAGAGGTAAAACAGTGCATGCAGGAATTTCTATTCAATGTAAATGTTCCAACAAGAGTGGGGTTTCTGAAATTTTAACTCCAGAGGGTTGGAAAACTTGGAAAGATATAAAGGAAGGTGATTTAATTTACACCTTTAATCTTGAAAAAAAGGTTCTTGAAATAAAAGAGGTTACTTATGTATTTAAACGCCATTATGAAGGTATAATGTATAATCTTAAGAACAGAAACCAAGATCAGCTTATATCCCCTGGACATAGAGTGGTTAGACAAATCTTTAATACGGATAATTTTATACTTCAGCCTGTTGAAGAACTCCTTAATTTTAAATCTCCTATACCTATTCCTGTTTCTGCTCCTTCAAATAATGAAGATTTTCCAATTTCAGATGAAGAACTTAAACTAATAGCTTGGATTCTTGCAGAAGGTTCTATAGAAAAGGACGGTTCAAAAAGGGTGAGTATTTACCAGTCTAAGGAAAGACATTTTGAATATTATAAAGAAATTATATCTTTGCTCAATTCTTTAAATCTCTCTTATACAGAAAAAGAACAAGAAAGTTGGGGAAAATGTATCCATATTAGACTTTCTCCAAAATCAAGTAAATATGTTCATTACATTTTAGGGAATCCAAAAAAGATTTTTCCTTCTTTTCTCTACAAACTTAGTTCAAGGCAAGCAAGACTTTTTATTGATACTTATGCTAAAGGTGATGGATGGAAGGAGGGAAGGAGAATTAGAATTATTACTACTGATCTTGATTTCATAAACGGACTTTCCGCTATAGGAGTTCTTGCAGGATTCAATGTCTCAATTAAACTTCGTGAACCTAAAGGCAATACTAAAAAATTAAGATATGAAATTACTTTTACAGAAACTAAAACAGATTATATACAAAAGATTGAAACTGTGCCTTATACGGGGATTATTTGGTCTGTACATACAGAAAACGAAACAGTTATTGCAAGACGTGCTGGGCAGATCTTTATTACTGGCAATACCCCCTTTACCAATCTAACCTTTGATCTTAAGCCCTCAAAACTTTATGCCAAGGCCAATGTTATCATTGGTGGTAAACCCCAGAAGGAGACCTATGAAGAATTTCACAAAGAGATGTCCATGATAAACAGGGCTTTTTGTGAACTCATGATGGCAGGGGATGCCAAGGGTAGAATCTTTACCTTTCCCATCCCCACCTATAATATTACCAAAGACTTTGACTGGGATAATCCCGATTATGAGCCCCTCTGGGAGATGACAAGAAAGTATGGAATTCCCTATTTTGCTAACTTTGTGAATTCTGACATGGATCCCGATGATGCCCGCT
Organism: Thermodesulfobacterium geofontis; assembly: GCA_002877985.1. Classification (GTDB taxonomy): domain Bacteria; phylum Desulfobacterota; class Thermodesulfobacteria; order Thermodesulfobacteriales; family Thermodesulfobacteriaceae; genus Thermodesulfobacterium; species Thermodesulfobacterium geofontis_A. Next base: position 2,218 of record PNIK01000066.1, read on the forward strand.
CAATGTGTTGCAGACTTCGTCTTGATCAGAGAGAACTAAGAAAGAGGGGAGGGGGGCTTTTTGGAGCCAATCCCTTAACTGGTTCAATAGGGGTGGTTACCATTAATCTTCCAAGGATAGGTTATCTTTCTACCTGTGAAGAGGAATTTTTTGAAAGACTTGAGAGACTGATGGAGCTTGCCAAAATCTCCCTTGAAATAAAACGCAAGGTGATTGAAGATTTTACTGAAAAGGGACTTTATCCCTATTCTAAGGTTTATTTAGAAAGTGTAAAACAGGCAAGGGGTCAATACTGGTGTAATCATTTTTCTACTATAGGAGTAATTGGAATGAATGAAATGTGTCTTAACTTTTTAGGTAAGCCTATTTATGATCCATCTGCTAAGGAATTCGCTATAAAGGTACTAAAGTTTATGAGAGATAAAATCGCAAATTTTCAAGAAGAAACAGGTAATCTCTACAATTTAGAGGCAACCCCTGCAGAAGGAACAAGCTACAGACTTGCAAGAATAGACAAAAAGAAATTTCCAAAAATAAAAACTGCTGGAACAGACCCTGTGCCTTATTATACAAACTCCTGTCACCTTCCTGTAAACTACACAGATGATATATTTGAAATCCTTACCCATCAAGATGATCTTCAAGTTTTATTTACAGGTGGAACGGTGGTTCATCTTTTTGTTGGAGAAGAAATAACTGATAGAAAAATAGTAAAAGAGCTTGTTAAAACTATAGTTGAAAACTTTAAAATTCCTTATTTTTCTATTACTCCTACTTTTTCTATTTGTCCTGTTCATGGATATCTACCTGGGAAACACGAATTTTGTCCCCATCCTCATACAGAAGAAGACTTAGAAAAATTTGGAATAGAAATTGAACTACCTATAACCTTATTAGCAAAATTACCAGAAAAGGCATATAAAAAACTATAGAGGGGGGTGGCGGATGAAAAAAACAAAGGTGGAAACACAAAAAGTTAAGGTTGTTCCTTGTGAGGTTTACTCAAGGGTGGTAGGATATTTTAGACCAGTTCAAAACTGGAATCCAGGAAAGCAACAAGAGTTTAGTGAGAGAAAAACAGTAAAAATTGAAAGCTATGTTAAAATAAAAGCTCCTTGCAGTAATTAATATGGAAAAGGAAAATAAAAAGGAAAAAAACAAAAAGAAAAAGCTTGCTCCTGGTTTTTGCGATTTTTGCTGGGAAGAACAACCACTTTGTTATATATGTACTCATTGCGGTTTTACCATTTGTCAAAGATGCTTTATAAAACACCAAAGACTTTTCACCAGAACAGGAGTTACCTGGGTTTGTCCTAATTGCCTTAATTGGGAAACTTTGTAGACTTTTAAAATTTAAATTCAGCTAAAACTGGAGCATGATCCGAAGGCTTTTTCCAACCCCTTGGAGTTTTTTCCACCCAAATGTCTTTAAGTTTGTCAGCCAAGGGTTCTGTTATCAAAATATGGTCAAGTCTCATACCCTGATTTTTATTAAAGGCAAAAAATTGATAATCCCACCAGGTAAAAATTCCTTTTTTATCAGGATATTTCAATCTTAAAGCATCTATTAATCCAAAATCAAGCAATGCTTTAAAAACTTTTCTCTCCCTTTCTGTAAAACAAATATTTTCTCTCAGTATCTCAGGATCGTAAACATCTATTTCTTCCGGTGCTACATTGAAATCTCCCATAATAATAAGCGGTGTGTCTTTAGAAAAATTTACTTCTAAAAATTCTCTAAAATTCCACAAAAACTGTAGTTTGTAAAAGTAATAATCAGAACTAACCGGGCTTCCATTGGGAATATAAACTGAAAATATCCAGAGTTCTTTTAGATTCTTTAAAGAAATTTTTATTCCAATTATTCTTTCTTTAGCATCTGGGAAATCTTCTTCTTTTAGTCCTTTAAATCCTGCTATAATTTCTTCAGCCTTTGTTTTAGATAAAAGAGCAACACCGTTTCTTCCCTTACCTCCCTGATGATAAACTTCATAACCTAATTTTTTAAAACTAAATCCTGGAAATTCCTCAGTTCTTACTTTTGTTTCTTGAATACCCAAAATGTATAAGTTTTTTTCAGATAAAAATTTTTCAACCTGCTCTCTCCTTATTTTGATTGAATTTACATTCCATGTACCAATAAGCATGTGTTAATTTTTTTTCTTTTTACCAGCCTCCTTCTCTTTTACTTCTGTTTCCTCTTTTACCATACTATTTTGAGCTCCGCACTCGGAACACTTTTTAGGTTTACATCTACTTTCTTTCGTTGCTCCACAGGAATTACATTTCCAGCGAGCCATCTTAAACTCCTCCTTAAAAGTTTTTATTACTTTCTAAAAAATTTAAATTAGCTTTAATTTTTTATTTTGTCAATAATTTAACTTCTTATCAAATTATAAAAGTTGCATCTCCATAGGAATAAAATTTAAACCTTCTTTTAATAGCCTCTTTATAGGCTCTAAAAATTAAGTCTCTTCCTGCAAAGGCACAAACTAAAAGAAGAAGGGAAGATTTAGGGAGATGAAAATTGGTAATCATAGCTGAAATTATTTGAAACTTAAAGCCTGGATAAATGTAAAGATCACAAAGTCCTTTATAAGGAATTAATCCTTTTTTAGCTACAAATTCTAAAGTCCTTACAACTGTTGTTCCAACAGCAATAATCCTTCTTTTTTCAGAAAGAGCTGATTTAATTTCTAAAATTACATCCTCTTCTACTTCTATATACTCTGGATCTAACTTGTGCTTTCTTATATCTCTCACCTTAATAGGAGCAAATGTCCCGTATCCAATATGAAGAGTAATATATTTTATGATAACACCCCTTTCTTCTAATCTGGCAAGAAGGTTTTTGTCAAAATGAAAACCAGCAGTTGG
>PNIK01000099.1 GCA_002877985.1 Thermodesulfobacterium geofontis
TCGAGATTAGGAATCTCGCGCTCTATCCTGCTGAGCTACAGGGGCTGATTCTAAAATTTTACTCTAAATTTCTGATTTTTACAATACAATTTATAAATTTTAATCTTGTTTATACGTAATTTTAGAGTACAATTTTTCAAAAAAAATAAATCAGAAAGAAAAAAGTTTTTTCATGTAATTTTAAGTACTTTAATAGATAAAAGGCTTAAGTATTACAGAGACACCTAATAATGAAACTGTAATGAGAATGTGTGTAAAGCTGGGATCAAGAGATACAGTGAAGTTAATCAGTCTTCTGGTATTGAAAACAGAAAATTTTATAAAGCTTATTAAAAAGAAATTTTTTAAAAAAATTTTTCTATGGATTAAAGATCAATGGAAACTTGTTCCCTATCTCTAAAAACAACTCACATCGGAAGTTTCCCCTTTGAAAACCCTGAAAAAGCAATTGATCTTATTTTAGAATCTGTTGATATTCCTGCATGGCCTCAGTTATCTAAGTTAAGAAATGAAAGCATGATTATACAATTTAACGAGGGACTTCCTGGCTTTGAAAGAGAAAAGGAAATAATCAATACCTCTTCTCTTACTTTTGAAGAGGAATTAATGAAATTTTATGAATTATATTTTGAAATAATAGAAGAAAAAAAACTCGAACTTCTAGAAAAATTTTCTCTCTCAGAAAATTATGCCAAAGGATTTAAACCTTTCTTAGAAAGGCTGAAGAGTTTAAATTTCCCTGCAGTAAAAGGACAGATTACAGGTCCCTTTACTTTAGCCATTGCTTTAAAAACAGAAAATAAAGAAAATGTAATTTTTAAAGATGACTTGAGAGATTTAATAATAAAATTTCTAACTTTAAAAGCTCTTTCTCAAGCCTTGGAATTAAAAAAAGTCTCACCTACAGTTATTCTTTTCCTTGATGAACCTGGTTTATCCGGCTTTGGTTCCTCATCTTTTATAACAGTTTCTAAAGATACAGTTCTTTCAGCTTTAAATGAAATAGTAGAAATTTTGCAGGAGTTCGGAATAATTACTGGAATTCATGTATGTGCTAATACCTCTTGGGATATAATTTTAGAATCCAAAGTTAATATTATTAGCTTTGACAGTTTTAATTTTTACGATAAATTAATAATTTATAGAAATTTTTTAAGGGAGTTTTTAGAGAATGAAAACAAGTATTTAGCTTGGGGGGTGATTCCAACAAATAGCGAAACATTAGAAAACATTAGTTTAAAAGAAATTGTCTATAAATTTAAATCTCAGCTAAAGGATCTCAGTTTTATTTTAAATATTTCCGAAGATGAAATTTTAAAGAAAAGTCTTTTTACTCCTGCATGCGGTTTAGGAAGTCTTTCTGAATCTTTATCAATTAAAGCTTTTGAGTTTCTAAAAAATTTTAAAAATTTTATAGAAGGAGAAAGATAGAAAAAAATGGCTATTCGTGCTTATATTTTGATCAATACTCAGATTGGACAAACCCAAAAAGTGGTGGAAGAATTAAAAAAAATATCTGAAGTGAAAAAAATTGATATAATTATGGGACCTTATGATATAATAGTAGAAATTGAGGTTCCTACTTATGAAAATCTTTCAAATATCCTTCTTAATCAGATACAGAATATTCCTGCTATAAATCATACTATGACTTGTCCAGTGGTGGAATAAAATGGATTCAAAAAGTATCCTTCAAGAAAAAGTTTTGGTTTTAAATAAGTATTATCAGGCTATACAAATCACTACAGTACAAAAGGCTATCTGCCATCTGGTAAAAGGTACTGCTAAGGTAATTACTACTCAGTGGACTGTCCATGATTTAGAAGAATGGATAAAAATAACCAAATTTCACGAAAATGGGGATAGTAAAATAATAAGAAGCCCTTCTGTTTCCATTCTTGTTCCTGATGCTATTTATTTACCCTATTATGAAAGTCTTCCTAAAATTGATGTAATTTTTTCAAGACAGAATTTATTATTAAGAGATAAATATACCTGTCAGTATTGCGGGAAACTTCTTAAAAATCCTAAAGAAAGAACTATTGATCATGTAATTCCAAAAAGCAGAGGTGGGAAAACAGTATGGACCAATGTAGTTCTTTGTTGTAAGAAATGTAATTTAAAAAAGGGGGATAGAACACCCGAAGAAGCAGGATTAAAACTTCTAAAACAACCTAAACCTCCTAAGTGGCAAGCTCTCATTTTGGAAGAATTCCCAAAACATAAAAAGGATGTATGGAAAATCTTCTTAGATTTTGCAGGATTTTTTGAATAAATTAATCTCTATCTTGAATTTCTTCTTGGGATTCAATAATATTAACAGCTTCTAAAATTAATTTTTTAGCTTTAAGAGGAATTTTTTCAGGAATATAAATTTGAAAATCTATTAATAGATTCCCTCTTTCTCCATTTTTAAGAAAAGGTCCCCTACCCTTTATTATTATAGGAGAATTATTAGTAAAGAGCTTAGAGGAAATTTTTTCTTTTCCCTCTAAGGTATAAATGGTTATCTCTTTTTTTAAAATTACTTCCCAAAAGGGAATTTTGCATTTATATATTAAATTATTGTCTTTCAAAGAAAAATAGGGATGAGGAACAATTGATACCTCTAAGTACAAATCATAGGCTGATTCTATTTTTTCCTTAGGAATAAATATAATGTCCCCTTCTTTCAAACCTAAAGGAATATCTATATAAACTTCCTTCTGAATCCTTATTTTTCCTTTACCTTTACAGTTTTCGCAATTTTCTATCCATAAAATTCCTAAACCTCTACAGTAAGGACAATTTAAATAGGTAGGAATATCTCTTCTTTTATCTCTTATTTCTATACATCCAGATCCTTTACAAAATCCGCAAATTTTTGTTAAACCTTCTTTCTTTTTCCCTTCTCCGTTGCAAGAAGGACAAACTACTTCTTCACCAGGAATTTGTATCTTCTTTTTTCCTCCTAAAGCTATTTCTTCCACTGTAAATTCAACTACTGAAAAGAAATAATTCCCTATTAAAGGACATTTATTAACTACTTCTATTTTGTACTTTTCTCCAAATTTTTCGGAAACTTTATGATACCAATCTAATAAGCTTAAAAACTCTTCTTTATTTCCTCCCTTATCGGGATGTAATTTTTTAACCTGTTCTCTAAAATATTGTTTAATCTCTTCAAAAGAAGAAAAATTTTTTAAATTAACCTGAGGCATCTCACTTATCCTTTTTTCTGTAAAAAACTGCTTTTCCTATAAGCTTTTTTTCCATATCTGGAAAACTAACAGTAGGAATTTCAGTTGCCCCAAGAAGCAAATATCCTCCTGGATTAAGAAGATTCCACAAATCTATTAAGACTTTTTTCTTAATCTCTTCAGAAAAATAAATTAAAACATAACGGCATAAAATAAGATCAAATTTCTCATAAAGTTTCATAGAACTTTCCAACAAATTAAGTTTTTGAAATCTTACCAGCCTTTTTACCCTTTCATCTATATACCAATGGGCCCCATCCTGTTTAAAATATTTTACTAAATAAGCAATGGGTAATCCTCTGTTTATCTCGATCTGGTTATAAATACCTTTTTCAGCTTTTTCAAGGCATTTTTTAGATATATCAGTTGCCAGTATGGAAACTTTATAAGTTTGTAAATAACGAGGAAAATGTTCAAGTAAAATCATGGCTATACTGTAAGGTTCTTGACCTGTGGAACAGGCTGCTGACCAGATATTAATCCTTTTTTCAGCCTCTCTTTTTTTAAATAATTCTGGAAAAATGTGAGTTCTTAATGTTTCAAAGGGATGATGATCTCTAAAAAAGTAAGTTTCATTGGTAGTTAAAGCATCTATAATTTCATTTAATAATTTTACATCAGCCCCTCTTTTAACTATTGATTGGTATAACTCATTAATATCTTTATATCCTAAGGATAGAGCAAGTTCATTTAACCTACTTTCAATTAAATATTCTTTTCCTGTAGCATAGGATATCCCTGATAATCTTTCTAAAAGAGCTGTAAAAAATTCAAAAATTTTTTCATCCATTTTTAATTACACCCAAAAAGTTCTTTTAGTCTTTCAGAAATTTTAGAAAGATTAACAACCTCATCTACTAAACCTTCTTCAATTACTGCCTTAGGCATACCAAAAACAACAGAGCTTTCCGCATCTTGAGCCAAAACAACCCCTCCTTTTTCTTTTATTTTTTTTGCCCCTTCCTTTCCATCACTTCCCATTCCTGTGAGAATTAAAGCCAAAGTTTTGCCATTATAAACCTCAGCTAAGGATTCAAAAAGTTCATCTACCGAAGGTCTGCAAAAATTGCGAGGTGGTCCCTGGTGTAATTTTATTCTGACAAAGGCATTGTCTTTCTTAACTTCCATATGATAATCACCTGGAGCAATATAAGCTACACCATCTTTAACAATTTCATCCTCTTCTGCTTCCTTTACCCTTACTCTTGAGACTGAGTCAAGTCTTTCTGCTAATTGTTTTGTAAAAAGTGGAGGCATGTGCTGAACAATTAAAATGGGAGCTGGGAAATTGGGTGGTAGTTCGGGAATTATTTTAAGAAGAGTTTGAGGACCTCCAGTTGAAACCCCTATTCCGCATACTTTGTAAATACCCTTTTGTAATTTAGGAACCATATAGGAAGGTTTATAAATTGATTTGATTCTTTCTAAGGGCGTTACACTTTTGATCTTGGGTATAAGATTCTGTTCTATTTTTTTTATACTTTCATAAAAGGATTTAGTTGAGGGTTTAGGAACAAAATCATATGCTCCTAAGGTTAAACATTCAATGGTTGTTTTTGCTCCCTCCTGAGTAAGTGAAGAAAACATAATAACCTTTGTATGAGGCACTTCTTTTCTTAATATCTTTAGGGCTGTGATTCCGTCCATTTCAGGCATTTCTATGTCAAGGGTAATAACATCAGGTTTTAAAATTTTGGCTTTCTCTATAGCTTCTTTCCCTGTTTTTGCGGTATCAATCACCTCTATTTCTGGATCATTTTTTAAAATCTCAGTAATTAATTTTCTCATTATAGGTGAGTCTTCAACTACAAGAACTCCTATTTTTCTATTCATCTTTAAAAGCCTCTAAAAGATATTTAATCTTTACTTCTAACATTTCTTTATCAAAGGGTTTCATAAGATATTCATTAGCTCCAGCCATAATAGCATCTATTACACTTCTTTGCTGGTTTTCTGTAGTTACCATCATAACTTTAATATCTGACCACTTAGGATTAGAACGAAGTTTTAGCAAAAATTCGTATCCATTCATAATTGGCATATACCAATCAAGTAAAATTAACTTTATATCTGAATTTTCTTCCAAAATTTTTAAAGCCTCTTCTCCGTTTTCTGCCTCTAACACTTCAAATCCCAATTCTTCTAAATATTTTCTTTCTATTTCTCTTATTGCCCTCGAATCATCAACTACTAAAACTTTATACATTTTCATCCCTCTTTCTTTAAAAGCTGTCCAGGTAATATTTCTTTTATATTTACACTGATCTTGGTTGAAATTTTATATCCTGTAAAAAGACTTTCTAAATTTTTAATTTCCTCTTTTGCAAACTCAAAGGATTCTTTATTAGCAAAATAAAGTTCCACAAATATTTCTTTTCCTGTATAACCTAAAAAACATTCCATTAGCCCCAGATATTCAAAAAACATTTTAAAATAAAAGAGTTTAATTCTGTCCTTTTCTTCTTTTGGTTCCCCTAATTCTAAAAATCCCCAGGATCTTTCATCACTAAAAACAAAAGGAATAACTATTTTTTCATCTTTATAAAAAATATTTAAAGATTTTATCTTGTCTCCAAATAAATCTTTTAATTCTTTATCGATAGTTTCTTTTCTTTCTTTCTTTGTTGCCCCTACTAAATCTTTAATAAAAGTAGCTAAAAGATTAAAATCCTTTTGGAAAATCTCTTTATTAATGGGCTTTTCTGCAAGTTTTGCATTTACTAAATATAGAAATTTAAGTTCTTCTGCTTCTTTTTCTGGAGAAACAACTTGAAGAATAATGGGATTACCTGTTTTGGCTACTCTTACCTTTAGTACTTCACCTATAGTAAAATTTTCTGGAGAAAGGGTGCCACCTATTCTTGCTTGAAATTTTTCTCCTCCTAACTCTAAATAAAGGGTTTTTCCTTCAATATTAAGTACCCTTATCAATAATTCTCTACCAGGTCTTGTAAAAAGAGACCATAAATTTTCGGGAAGATAAATAATAGGTGCTGGAGCTGTAATTTGCATAAATCTCTATTTTTAATATTTTTTCTTGGATGCCAAAACCAATTCTACTTCTGCCTCAGAAACACCTAATTTCTTGGCAATTTCCTTAAAGGAATAACCTTGCTGCGCTAAAAGATGAATTTCCTTTTTTAAATCCCTTTCGGGTCCTTTTTCTGAAATTGCTTTTAATTTCTTAAGTTCATTAACTAATTCCTGAGCTCTTTCGATGCTTTCTTTAATATCCTCCCAGGGTAATTCAAAAACCTTTTTAAATCTCATATAAAAAAAGACAAAAACTCCTATCATAATTATATCTATTATTAAAAGAAGAATTAAAAAAATTTGCATATATTCCTCGTTTTAGCCTTTTAATATTACCCCTTCTAATTTTATCCTCTGTGGAAGAGGTTTTACATTTTCTTTTTCTAATTCCTTTTTAATTTTTTCTTCTAAAAACTCAACTTCTTTTTCATTTTTCCAAACATCGGAAGATATATTTTTTAAATAACTATAAAGTTTTTCTCTAAAGTTAAGCTCTGCTTCGGTTAATTCTTTTGTTGAGGTGCTGTTATCGAAATAAAGAATTATGTTTAAATTTAAAAATTCCTTTAAGCTAAGAGGAATTAAAAAATTTTTAAGTTCCAGTTTATATGGATATTTTACTTCCTTTTCTTCTTTTAAAATTACTATTTTAGAAAATCTTCTAATTGCTTCTCCTTCTGGAATTGAAACATTTGATTCAGAAAGAACCTTTACCTTTTCTTTTTTAGTTTCTCCTTTTATTAATCTTAAACCTATCCATATTCCAAGAATGATAAGTATTACAACAAATAAACTTCCTATTAAAAGTATTAGATCTTTTGGTTTTAGTTTTTTGGGTTTTTCTTCAGGTATCTCTTCTTTTTCTTCTTCGGGTTTAATTAACTTTTCTACTAAACCTTCAGCCCTTTCAGGAGTTATATCTATTTTTTCTTTTGCTTCTACTTCTTCTTTAATCTCTTTTAGCTCTTTTTTTATATCTTCTTCCAATTTAGTCTCCGAAGACTTTTTCTAATTTTTCTTTCAGAGTTTCTGGAGTAAAGGGTTTTACCACATATTGATTGACCCCGTGTTTAATAGCCTCTACTACACTTTCTTTTTGAGCCTCAGCTGTGACCATAATAAATTTAATATCCTTCAAATTTTCATTACTACGAATAGCTTTAAGAAGTTCAATACCAGACATTTTAGGCATATTCCAGTCAGAAATTATTAAATCCACCTTTTGTTTTTTTAAAAGTTCAAGAGCTGTAGTTCCATCATCTGCTTCTAATATGTCTCTAAATCCAAGCTGAATAAGAATATTTTTTATAATTTTTCTCATAGTAGCAAAATCATCTACCACTAAAATTTTAACATTTGTATTAAACGCCATTTTTCACCTCTTTAAAATTATTTATTCAAAATACTTCTAAGTTTTAAAATTGCTTTATTATGAATTTGAGAAATCCTACTTTCTGTATAATCAAGTATTTTAGCAATTTCTTTCATAGTTAATCCTTCATAATAGTATAAAGCAAGTACCAGTCTCTCTTTTTCCGAGAGACACTCTAAAGCCTTTTCTAACTTTTCCTGTAATTCCTTTAAAGCATATCTCTCAAAAGGATCTTCTTTTTCATCTACTTTTGCTAAAAAATCAAATAGATTTTCTTCTTCTAATTCTGGAAATCTTTGTTTAAAACTTTCTATATCAATAAAGGTAATTCCTTTTATACTTTCTAAAAATTTATAATATTCTTCTAAAGTTATTTCCATAAATTCTGCAATTTCTTCATCTTTTGGCATCCGACCCAATTCTTGATAAAGTTTCCTTAATTTTTCTTCAAAATCATTTATTTTACTCTTTACACTTCTTGGTATTATATCTAATTTTCTTATTTCATCAAGCATAGCACCTTTAATCCTGAATTCAGCGTAAGTTTTAAACCTAACATTTTTAGAAGGATCATATCTATGATAAGCTTCTATAAGTCCTATAACTCCTGCTGAGACAAGATCTTCTTTGTTAAGTACAGGATTTCCATAATAGGCGTATCTATTTGCCCAATAATTAATTAAAGGCAAAAATTCCTCTATTACTTTTTCTAAAGGTGGCTTTTCAAAGAAATATTTACTTATTAATTTTTCCATTTTTATGCTGTTATTAATTTTTCTAAAAAATTTTCAAGTCCCTTTACTTCTTGAGTACCAAATTTAAGTAATTTCATGGCTATTTGCATCATTTTTTTACTAACATTGTTTTCTGGGCAAAGTTTTAAAAAGGGAACCTGAGATTTTACAGAAGTCTTAACACACTCATCAAAGGGAAGTCCTCCTAAATAGGAAAGTTTAACTTCTGGTAAAAACCTTTCAATTACATATAAAAGTTGCTGATAAATTCTTTTACCTTCTATCTCATCCTTAACCATGTTTACCACCAAATAAAAATCTTTTATTCTATAATGTTTATGCCCAACCTTTATAAGTGCATAGGCATCAGCTATGGAAGTCGGTTCGGGAGTGCAAATTACAATTCTTTCCTCAGCAAGATACATAAAAAACAATACATTTTCTGAGATTCCTGCAGAACTATCAAACAGTAAATAATCATATTTCTTAAAAACCTCCTCCATTTGGTCTTTTAAAAGAAGTTTCTGAGCAGAATTTAAATTGGTCAATTCCACCACCCCTGAACTTGCAGGAATAAGATCAAAATTATATTCTGTAGAATAAACAATATCCTTCAAGCTTAAGTCCCCATTAATTACATATCTTATATCAAACTTGGGTGATATTCCCAGCATTACATCTATGTTTGCAAGCCCCAGATCAGCATCAAAAATAAGTACTTTTTGGGAATATTGAGAAAGAGCCAAAGCTAAATTTATCACAAAACTTGTTTTTCCTACTCCTCCTTTCCCACTAGCTATAGAAATGCTTCTCATAAATCCTCCTTTTGGTTTAAATTTAAAATACCTTTCAAAAGTAATTTCTTAATTGTTTCTTCTTCTGCTTTTAATATGTCTTCTGGAAGTCTTTCTCCATTAGAAATAAAAGTAACCGGGGGAACTCTGCTGTCAAGAATCCATAAAAGAGGTAAGCTATTATAAACTTTATCAACAAAAGTAAGAAATATACCCTCTACAGGAAATTTTTCAATTTTTTCCCATTGTTTTAAAACATATTCATAATGTTCTGTTGCCCTAACTACCCATTGAAATCTTAAAAAGGGCATTTTTAAAATCAGATCTTCTAAATCACTTATAAGAAGCCTTTTTTCTAAACTGGGCGTATCTATTAAAATATAATTATATTTAGCAAACACTGGTTCTATTTCTTTAAGTTCCTCAAGGTCTAAGATTTCAAAATCCACCTCTAAAAGTTCTGCTAATCTTTTGGTTTGGAAATTGTTACCTACTTTATAATTATCAAGGCTTATTACCAAGACCTTAGCATTGTATTTATATTTATACCAGACTGCCAATTTAAAAATACTAGTTGTTTTCCCGGTTCCTGAATCTCCTATAAAAACCTGATACTTAGAATGGGGAACACTTCCCTTTTCTTTAATTGCCTTAGAAATGAATTCTGTTAAATCTGGATTTGCTTTGATCAATTCTCTTGCTATAAAAGGAGGGACTCCCTTTTCAATTAAATCTAAATATTCTTTATTTTCAGGCTGGAGGTTTAAAATTTGAGCAAGCATTTTCTTTATTTCGGAAACCTCATTTTTTAAATACTCCCTTATATCACTATAACTTTCTTCTACCTTGCTTTCAAAAACCTTTAGATTACTTCTTATTTTTACTTCTTCCTCCTCAATGGCTGCAGTTATTTCAAAAATTGTTCCTTCTTCGGTTTTTACCTGTTCTGAAGCAAGAATAACTGCATCTTCTCCGAATTCTTTTTTAACATTGTTTAAAGCTTCTAAAATAGTTTTCCCCCTAAATTTCTTTATTCTCATTTTTATTCCCTCACTAACCTAACAACTTCTAAGATTTCTATTTTTATTTCTATAGGAATTTCTGCCTGGGAAATAACTGGAATGTAGGGTAAACTTCTTTCTATTAGTTTTCTAAGATGTCTTCTTATTATAGGACTACACAAAATAGCAGGCATAATATTTCTTTGTCCTGCCCTTTCCACAGCTTGAGTAAAAGCAGTTACAATTTTACTTCCTATTTTAGGATCAATCATAAGAAATGTACCTTGTTCGGTTCTTTGAAGAGCTTTTTTGATCATCTCCTCCACATCATCTCCAGCTAAAATTACAGGTAAAATATGGTCTTTTAAGACAGGCTTTACTATAAATCTTGACATCTTTTGCCTCACATATTCTGTTAGGATCTCAGGATCTTTTATAGTTGCACCGTAATCACTGATAGTTTCAAAAATAGTTATTAAATCCCTAAGAGGTATACCTTCTTTTATTAAATTTTGAAGCACCTTCTGAATGACAGTTAAGCTCACATTATTAAGACATTCCTCTATGATTTTGGGATAATATTTATTTAAGGTATCTACAATCCTCTGAACTTCCTGTTTGGTCAATAATTCATCTGCATATTTCTTTATTATTTCAGAGAGATGAGTGGTAATTACCGTAGATAGATTAACCACGGTAAACCCTGCCATTTCTGCCTCTTCTCTTAATTCTTCAGTTATAAAATAGGCATCCATTCCAAAGGTGGGCTCTTTAGTAGGTATTGCACCTTTGGGAGGTACAAGATCGGAACTTGAGGGTAATGCCATTAAATAATTAGGCATAAGTTCGCCTTTTGCTACTTCTACCCCTTTAATTAAGATAGAATATTCACCAGGTTTTAAAGCTAAATTATCTCTTACATGAACAGGAGGTACCATTATCCCCAGCTCTTGAGCTAAGTGTTTTCTTAAATTTCTTATTCTTGCCAGTAAATCTCCTCCCTTGGTCTCATCCGCAAGGTAAATTAAGCCATATCCCAGCTCAATAGCCAAAAGTTCAACAGGTCTTATTTCTTCTATTTCAGGAGGTGGTGGGGCTTTTTCTTCTGGAATTATTTTTTCCTTGTCTTTCTGAGCTGAATAAGAAAGGTATCCCAGAGCAAAAAGAATTATACTTAAAAGGAAAAAGGGCAAAAAGGGTAATCCTGGAATTAAAGAAAGGATAAATACGACCCCTCCTGCAAGCAAGATTACTTCAGGGCGAGTAGCAAACTGAGTAGCTATATCTCTTCCCATTCCTGCTTCTGCCGCTGCTCTACTTATTAAAATTCCAGCAGAGGTAGAAACAATAAGAGCTGGAATTTGAGAAACCAGACCATCTCCTATAGTTAAAATAGTATAAGTCTTAGCTGAAGTTGCCAAATCAAGTCCTCTTTGCAAAGTCCCTATTAAAATACCGCCAATTATGTTAATACAAACGATAATAAGTCCTGCTATTGCCTCCCCTCTGATAAACTTTGAAGCACCATCCATAGCTCCATAAAAATCTGCTTCTTTTGCTATTTCTTCTCTTCTTCTTTTAGCTTCATTTTCATCAATCAATCCTGCATTTAAATCTGCATCTATAGCCATCTGCTTTCCAGGCATTGCATCCAGAGTAAATCTTGCTGCTACCTCAGCAATTCTCTGGGCTCCTCTTGTAATAACTATAAAATTAATTAAAACCAGAATTAGAAAGACTATAAAGCCTACAACATAGTTTCCTCCTACCACAAATTCGCCAAAACTTTTAATGATATGCCCTGCTGCATGCGTTCCTTCATGCCCTCTTAAAAGAATTACCCTTGTGGTAGCTATGTTCATAGAAAGTCTGTATAGGGTGGTCACAAGAAGCAAAGCAGGAAAACCTGTAAAATCAAGTGTTTTACTAACTTGCATAGTCATAATGAGAATAAGTACAGATACAGAAAAATTTAGAGCTAAAGCAAGGTCTATAAGATATGGAGGTAAAGGAAAAAGAATTATAGAAAGTAAGATAACAATTCCTACTATGGCAGAAACATTGTAAAAATCAAAAAATCTTTTTAAAGTAACTTCTCTTTCCATACTCTTTTATTTAAATTTACATATTTTCTTTAAAAATTGTTTCTTTAGTCTTTCCTAATTTCTTTTTAAGTGTATAAATATAAGCAAGAACTTTAGCTACAACTTGATATAATTCTTCAGGTATGTATTCACCTACTTCAACCTTCTCGTAAAGAAGCTGAGCAAGTGGTGGGTCATGATATATGGGAATTTTATGTGCTTCAGCAATTTCTCTAATTTTTTGAGCAAGAAAGTTCTTTCCCTTAGCTATTACCTGTGGAGCAGGCATTTTCCCCAATTCATATTTCAATGCTACAGCATAATGAGTGGGGTTTGTAATAACCACATCTGCCTTGGGAACCTCAGCAAGCATTCTCTGACGAGCTATTTCTCTTTGCCTCTGTCTAATTCTTGCCTTAATCCAGGGATCTCCTTCAGTTTGCTTTAATTCTTCTCTTAATTCATGACGGGTAAGTTTTATCCTTCTTTCCACATCCCACCAGTTATATACCCAATCTAAAATTCCAAGAATAGCAAGGATTACAAGAAGCTTTAAAAAAAAATCCTTTAACAGCACTTTAAAATTATATGCAAGATAGGAAATGTCCACTCCAAAAAGTTTTAAAATATTGGGCATATATTTGCTGATAATCCAGTAGGTTATTCCTGTAATGATTAAAATTTTCAATAATGCTTTTACCAATTCAAAAAGAGCTGTTAAAGAAAATAGTCTTTTAAAACCCTCAACAGGATTAATTCTTTCAAATTTAAAACCTATAACCTCCTCTGCCCATACACCTCCTCCTGTCTGAATAAGATAAACTATAATGGCAACCAAGGAAATGAGTAAAAAATAAGGTAAAAGGATCTTTAAAATAAAACCAGAAATTGTTTTATTTAAGCTTAAAAAAGTGGATATATTCAGGTCAAAGTAGTAACTATTAAAGGATTTATAAAAGACTAAATAAAATTGGCGAAAAAACACATAACTAAAAATTATAAAAGTAAAAAATCCTGTACTTAAAATAGCTACTGAAGAAAGTTCTCTGCTTTTAACAACCTGTCCCCTTTTCCTTGCTTCCTCACGCCTTCGTGGCGTAGGCTCTTCTGTTCTTTCCTGAAGAAGTTCCTCAGGCATTTTTTACCTCAAAAATAAAAATATAGATTTAAAATAATCAACAAAGCAGGGATACATAATCCTTGGAAGTATAGCAAGCATAAGTCCAAAAAACAAAATGCCAAGTCCTGTTATCAAAGGAAAGGCTACAAAAATAATATTTATCTGAGGTATTAACCTTCCAATTATAGCTAAACTGACATAAATAAGCATCATAAAAACCAAAAGAGGAGCTAAAAATTTAATACTAAGCTCAAATATAAGTTTGCTTTTCTTAATAATAAAAATTCCTATTTCTTTTTTTAGAAGAAAACTTCCTGGAGGAATCTTTTGAAAACTTTCATAAAGAAAGTATATTAGCTGGTGATGAAAATTAAAACTAAAAAAGAGAAGTAAAAAAATAATATAAACAAATTGAGAAATAACAGGCATGCTAAATCCAGATATGGGATCCATAGTTTGAGATATACCAAATCCCATCTGTATTCCTACAAGCTCCCCTCCTAATTGTATACCAGCTAAAATGATTCTAAAAATTAGAGAAATTAGAAAAATAAAGATAAAATCAGAAACAAGAAATTTTACCACATTTACATCAGTAAGAGGTGGAAGTTTGAAAGTTAAAACAGGAGTCAAAATAAGAGCAAAAACAAGGGAAATAATAATTTTAAGCTTAGCAGGGAAGAAAGTTCCACCGAAAAGAGGAAAAAGCAAAAATAAAAGTAAAGTTCTGTAAAATACAAAAAAGAAGTTGTAAAGGTTTTTTTCTAAAATTTCAAATAGTTCCATAATTTATTTAATAAAGTTAGGTATATTTAAAATTAAGTTTTCTGTAAAGGTAACCAGTTTTTTCAAAGTCCAAGGTAAAGTTAAAATAAATACTAAAATCATAGCAAGTATTTTAGGAACAAAGGTAAGGGTCATTTCCTGAATCTGAGTTACAGCTTGAAGAACACTTATAATTAAACCCACCACTAAAGCAGTAAGAAGAAGGGGGCCTGAAAGAATTAAACAAAGGATAACTGCTTCTCTGGCTAAAGTTAAAACTGTAGTATCAGTCATATGATCCCCTTTTAATAAAAACTTTTTACTAAAGACCCAACAAGCAAATTCCATCCATCAACAAGTACAAAGAGAAGTAGTTTTATAGGAAGAGATATCATAACAGGAGGTAGCATTAGAATTCCCATAGAAATAAGTACACTTGAAACAACTACATCTATCACTAAGAAGGGTATATAAAGCAAAAAACCTATTTGGAAGGCTGTTTTTAGTTCACTTATCATAAATGCAGGAATAAGGGTAAAAATGGAAACATCTTCTGGTGTTCTCGGACGCTCTTCATTTCTTAACTTTATAAACAAAGCCAGATCTTTTTCTCTGGTATTTTTAAACATAAATTCTTTAAAGGGTTTCACTGCTCTTATAAACATTTCCTTTTCATCTATCTTTTTATTCAAATAGGGCACTAGAGCCTCTTCATATGAGGCTTGAAAAGTGGGAGCCATAATAAACATAGTCAAAAAAATTGCCAGAGAAATTAAAACCTGATTAGGAGGTGTTTGCTGGGTCCCTATAGCATGTCTCAAAATTGAAAATACTACGATTAATCTAGTAAAGGAGGTAAGCATTAATAAAAGTGTTGGAGCTATAGCAAGAATAGTAAAAAGAATTAAAATTTGTAAAATAGTAGAAAACTGTTCTGGAGATTGAACCCTTTCTAAACTTATTTTAACAGTAGGAAGCATAACTGTATAAAAACTAAGCATCATCTTTAATCTCCCCTAAATGGGTAAATCCTTTATCGGAGTACCCCAGCAATATTTTTTTATTTTTAACCTCAATCAATAAAATCTGTGCCTTATAATTGATAGGCTTTATTTCAAGAATTTTTATATAATCAGATGTAAATTTTTTGATATTTAATTTTTTATAAAAATGTGCTCCCAGAGGTAAAATACTTAATACTAAAAGGAATATTCCGAGGCTTTGCAAATAATTAATCCATTCCATACCTTTAAGACCCTAACTTTCTAACTCTTTCTTGGGCACTGATAATTTCTGTAATTCTTACTCCAAACTTGTCGTTAACCACAACCACTTCACCTTTTGCCATAAGCTTTCCGTTAACGTAAATTTCCACTGGTTCTCCTGCAAATTTTTCAAGTTCAATAATAGATCCCTGATTAAGCTTTAAAAGATCCCTAATAAGCATTTTAGTTCTTCCGATTTCAGCTGAAATTTCAAGGGGAATATCTAGAATAAACTCCAATTCTGGATAGGTGCCTGTTTTTTGAGCAGGAGAAAGTTCTTCCAATTTAGCTGGTTGAGAAGAAGGAGTTTCTTTCTTAGCCTCAGTTGATGTTTCTTTTGTTTGAGGTTCTTTAGCTTGAGCCTCTCTAAGAGCTTCTTCCCACATAGCCATTAGATCATCAGGACTCATACCCTCAGAATCCTTAGGATTTTCAGGGTCTCCATTCATCTCTTCAAACTTTTTTTCTTCTGTTACTTCTAAACCTTCTTTTGTTTCTTCTGGCATCAATTTTCCTCCTCTTTAATATTTTCTTCCTCAAGAGTTAAAAACTTTTGTACCTGCACAGCCATACGATTTTTAAATACTCCAAGTTTCCCAAGCATTTTAGGAACACCTTCTATGTAAATTTCTATAGGTTCCTCCACCTTTTTATCTAAAACAATTACATCTCCTTCTTCAAGATTTAGCAAATCCTCCAAAGTTATAATTGTTTTTCCTAAAACAGCTGAAATATCAACCTCACTACTAAGAACATATCTTTCTAAGGACTTTCTCCAAGCCAAGTCAATGTATTCTTCAAACTGATAAGGAGAATACAATTTTTCCTTAACAGGCTGAAGAGTATTTAAGGAATAACAAAAAAGAATTTTTCCGCTTATAGCTTCAAGCTCTATGTTATAACCAGTAACTATTACAGTTTCTTCAGGCATTAAAACCCTTGCAAACTGAGGATTAACTTCTCCCCTTATGTATTTTGCTTTAACAGGTGTTATGTTTCTCCATGCTCTTTCAAGCTCATTAAAGATAATATTTACCACCTTCTTAATGAGTTTTTGTTCAATAGAGGTAAACTCCCTACCTTCTACCCTTACATGTTTTCTCTCTCCTCCTAAAAATCTTTCAATAAATAAATAGGCTAAAGTAGCATCTATAACCAATAGGCTCTGTCCCTTCAGAGGCTCTAACTTAAAAATGTGTATGGAGGTGGGGACAGGTATTCTATTCAAAAAATCTTTAAATCTTTCCATTTGAAGAGGAAGACTGTGAATATCTATGGCTTCTCTTAAAATAGTTGAAAGGTGCATTCTTAAACTTCTTATTAGCTGCTCACTTATAACTTCTAAACCGGGAATTCTTAAACGGGCTGAGATAGTATAATTTCTGAAGTCAAAAGGTCTAACCTCACCAAGCTCTGCTTTTTTTTCCGGTTCAGTTTCTATTTTCCCTTCAGCAAGTCCTGCAAGCAAAGCATCTATTTCTTCTTGACTTAAAATTTTCTCTTCCATTTCCTACTCCACAATATATTGAGTTATATAAATATTTGAAACAGCTTCCTCTCCTAAAGCTGAATTTATTTTCTGTAAAAGTTCTGTTTTTATCAAGTTTTTTGCCTCAGGCTGTAAAACCTCCTCTGGAGTTTTGGTACTTAAAACACCTATGATTATGTCTTTAATTTTGGGTTCATTAATTTTAATTTCTTCTTCCATCTTTTTATCCTTTAACTCTAAAGCGAGTCTAATTTGTAAATATCTTTTTCCTGTAGGATCAAAAAGATTTACTACAATTGGTTCCATACTATAAATAACTACTTCTTTAGGACTTTTTTCTTTTGCTTTTTCTCCTCCACCTCCTTTAAAAGTTGAAAGAACCGCAATTACGCTACCAGCTAAAATTATTATTCCTATTCCTATTATTAAAAGAAATAAGAGTTTCTTTTTGCTAGGTTTCTTAACCTCTTTTTCCTGTGCCTCTTCTTTTTTTTCTTCAGCCATAAGGTACCTCCTATTTTATATAATGCTCTTTCAAAATATATGCCTAATCATAAATTATCAAATTTCAAGCCCTCTTTAAAAATTTGTGTCACCTTTTTGACATTACTTGTCAAAAAATTATAATTCAATTCTCTGTAGATTAAAAACTGTTTAATAAGAAGACCTTGAGAATATCCTGTAAGTCCTTTATTTCCTATTATTCTGTGACAGGGATAGACAAGGGGTAAGGGGTTATTTGAAAGAACTTTTCCCACAGCTCTGTAAGCTCTTTTATATCCTATTCTTTCAGAAAGTTTTTTATAAGTTAAAATTTCTCCTATTTTAAGACGCTGAAGTTCCCTTAAAATTTTGGCTTGAAAATCGGTTGCCAGAATTTTATGGGGAACTTTAATATAATTCTCTTTAAAATTCCAGTAATCAAGAAAGGCAAAATAAAAATTTTTGAGCCATTTTAAGGCTTGGGGTGAACTTAAGTAAATAATTTTGGGGTCCCTATCAAAATTAAATCTGAACTGTAATCTTGTTAGTTCCCCTACTTCATTCCAGATAAGGTGAATTTCAAAGGGAAATACATTAAAGATAGCCTCTTGAATTTCCATATTAATAATTATAATATAAATAATATGAAAAGGGTTAAAATAGGAGAATGTATCTTAGAGCTTGTTCAAGGAGACATCACAGAACAGGATACAGAAGCAATTGTTAATGCTGCTAATGAAAAGCTTATTCCTGGTGGAGGAGTTGATGGAGCTATTCACAGAAAAGGAGGGCCTTCCATTTTAGAAGAATTAAGAAGTAAGTATACTCATTGTCCTACAGGTGAGGCTGTTATAACAGGTGCAGGAAATCTTAAAGCCAAATACGTTATTCATGCAGTTGGTCCTATCTATAAAGACGGAAAAAGTGGAGAGCAAGAATTGCTGGCAAATGCTTATAAAAACTCTCTTTTAAAGGCTTTAGAATACAATATAAATTCCATCTCTTTTCCTGCTTTAAGTACAGGAGCTTATGGATATCCTCTAAAGGACGCTGCTAAAATAGCTTTAAAAACTATTATAGACTTTTTAAAGGAAAATCAAAAACCAAAGCTTGTTCGTTTTATTCTCTGGGGAGAGGAAAGTTACAAAACCTTTGAAGAAGTTTTAAACACCCTTATTTAGCTTTTAGTTCCTTTTCTTGGTAAAGGTATATATTCTACGGTAGGTGTTCCTCTTACTGGTTGAGGGAAAAGTTTCATAAGTTGATATATCTCAACAGGCATATCTTTACTTACAGGTAGCCCAAGTTTTTTAGCCTCTTCATAGGTAATGGGGTAATCATGGGTAAAATATCCTTGAGATAAGATTTCAGCAATTTCCTCTATTTTTTCAGGTGGATAC
This sequence comes from Thermodesulfobacterium geofontis, assembly GCA_002877985.1. Taxonomy (GTDB): domain Bacteria; phylum Desulfobacterota; class Thermodesulfobacteria; order Thermodesulfobacteriales; family Thermodesulfobacteriaceae; genus Thermodesulfobacterium; species Thermodesulfobacterium geofontis_A. Next base: position 18,780 of record PNIK01000099.1, read on the forward strand.
CTTTCATCAAGAATTATTTTTAAATTTTCTTTCATTTGTTTCAAAGCCATTTCAGCAACATCAGCTAAAATAAGAGTGGTATCATCAATATGTTCTGGTGGTTTCCTTTTAACTGCTCTTAAAATAGATGCAGCTGGATATTCTTTTATCTGTGGATCAACTGGTCCAAGAACTGCATGTTCATCCATGACGATTTCATCACAGGCAAGAGCAATCAAAGTTCCGCCACTCATAGCATAATGAGGAATAAAAGCTGTTACTTTGGCTGGATGTTTTTTAATAGCAAGGGCTATCTGAAGTGATGCCAAAACCAATCCTCCTGGTGTGTGAAGAATTATGTCTATAGGTACATCCTTATCGGTCAAACGAATTGCCCTTATCACTTCCTCTGAATCATTAATATCAATATATCTCATAATAGGAAATCCCAGAAGACTCATTGTTTCCTGACGATGAACAAGGAGTATAACCCTTGAGCCCCTCTTTTTCTCTATAGTTTCTATAGCCTTTTGTCGAGCAATTTCTAAGAATTTCTGCCTTAAGAAAGGCTGCATTGCTATAGCAATAAATAAAATCCAGAAAAGGTCTCCAAATCCCATGGTTTTTACCTCTTTTTATTTTTTGTCTATATCAAAAAGTGACCCAAATATACAATATTCATCAAGATAAATCTTTCTTCTCTTACAAAATAATCTATAAATTAAAGCACCTACTATAAATCCTCCTATATGAGCAAACCAGGCAACTCCACCAAAGGAAATGGGAAGAGCTAAAGAAAAAAGTCCACTATAAAATTGAATTAAAAACCAAAAACCAAGATACAAGAAGGCTGGAATTTCAAAGAATACTGGAAAGAAAAATACAGGAAAGACGACCAGAATCCTTGCTAAGGGATACATCATAAAATAGGCACCCATTACTGCTGATATTGCTCCGCTTGCACCAACTACAGGAATAACAGAATTTTTATAAATTATTGCATGGGTAAGGGTTGCAAAGATTCCGCAAAATAAATAAAAAAGAAGAAATCTAAAGGGACCCAATCTATCTTCCACATTATCTCCAAAAATCCAAAGAGTCCACATATTTCCTATTATATGAAGCCATCCTCCATGAATAAAAAGGTGAGTAATTAAAGAAAGGTATTTCCGATAAGCAGGTTCTCCCACTAATACTGCAAAATATTCGTCAAAAAATTTTGCAGGTACAAATCCCCAGTTTCTGAAAAAGATTTCTCTGTCTAAAGGAGAAAGAGAAATTTCGTAAAAAAACACTATTACGTTTATTAAAATTAAAATCCAAGTCATTATAGGTGGATTTCTCCTTGGTAAAATGTCCTGAAGAGGAATCACCCAAGAGCTCCTATTACTTCTCCTCTTACTTTTTTTCTAAAAGCCTCACTTTTTTCTACCAGTTTATCAAACTCCTCTTTTTGAAGAGGAATTTTCCCAAATTCGTAAGGTTCTTTTTTAATAAAATTTTCCAAACCTTCTTTTCCTTTTTCAAGAAAAATTTGGGAGAGTTCTAAAAATATGCTTCCCTTTTTAGATAAAGCATAAAATTCCGCACTTCTTAAGGCATATCTATTTCCATTAAAACTTAGAGCTATTCCTTTGTTTTCTTTAAATAAAGATAATGCTTGAGTATCAGTTATGCTATCCCCCACATAAAACCCTTCTGAAAGGGATATAGCCAATTCTTTTGAAATTCTTTCGCAAGTCTTTGCCTTTTCAAAACCTCCTATTGGATTTACTTCTCTTAAAAATATTCCTATATCCATATTCCAAATTATATTAAAAAATATTTCTTCTAGACGATTTAATATTTTTAAAAGTTCAGAAGGCAAATCTTCAGGTTTCTCAGCATCTTTAGGAAGTTCAATAACGGGCATATTTATTATTTCTTTGTAAAGGTCTTCTAAAATCTTGGCTTCTACATTAGAAAGCCTTACTTTATCAAAATCAACCTCTGTGCAAAAAACATTTTCCATGGGAAAGTTTGTAACCTCGCAGAGCGCTTCTAAATATGGTTTATAGCTTGTACTTATTATGAAAGTGGGCAAGATTTGATTTAATTTAGATAAAATTTCAGGAATTTCAGGTAAAAAGGCAAGGGTTTTTTTTGAAAATTCTCTTAAGCTTCTGTTATTTGCACCAAATAGTTTTAAGAAAGGAAGAATTAATTTCAGCGTATCACCAGCTTTATAGCCTTCTTTCTTTTTCACATCTGCAAGATAATCGTCAAAGCGTGAAATTTGTGTAAAAAATTTATCACCTCTTGGGATGATAGCTTGGGAATATTCAAAGGCATTATCATTTAAAGTTAAAGGTCCTTCGCAGTCAAGAGCTAAAAATGGCATAAAATTTGCTTTTTATCTTATAAAATTTTGAGTATTTAACAAAATTATAAATTTAAATTTAACAGATGTCAACAAATTTATTTATGAGGTGTAATTATGCTTACGGTTCAAACAAAGGTAAAAATGAATTTTGATTTTAATGGTTATCACTTTGATTTAAAACCTGGAGAAAAGCTTCTTTTTGCAAATGATGTTTTTGCTCTTTTACCAAAGGAGTTACAGACCAAATTTGAAAAAACTAACACAGTTTTGCCTCCTTTTTATGATGGGGAGTCTTTGAACGGAAAAACTCTTTTTGTTTTTATGCAGGGGGCAATCGGAGATGTTCTTTGTTCAACTGTTGCATTAAGAGAAGTAAAAAGGCGTTATCCAGACTGTAAACTCTGGGTAGCAGTTTCTGGAAGGGCTCGCCCAGTGCTTGAAAAACTTTCCTATATAGATAAGCTCTTCCCCCACCCTGCCCCCATTAAAGAGGTGGTCAAAGCTCACTATATGATTAAAGCGGTTGAAATGGTAAATACTCCTGCCTTTGATAATCTCAATATGGTTAAGTGGTTTCTTTGGAAATTTAGGCTCTATTTTGCAGAAGACGAAACTCCGGACGTGGTAGTTGATGAAGAGGTTGTCAAAGAATTAAAACCAATTTTTGAAGAAGCTAAAAAATTATCCAATAAAAATAAAGTTCTTCTTTTTCACTATCTTGCTTCTTCTGTGCATAGAACCCTTCCTCCAAAGCTTTTAAAAGATATTGAAGATTTGATCTGGCAAGAATATGTGCCAGTTATTTGTAGTTTACCAGAAGAGGATATAACTGTTGAGGTTGCCCTTGATGTTTATGGAATTAGAGCTGCCAATTTGTCCTATCTTATGAAGGATATTCGCTATCT
>PNIK01000038.1 GCA_002877985.1 Thermodesulfobacterium geofontis
TAGCACTGGTTTCAAATAAAATACCTACCCTATTTTCCTTCCCCTTTATAGTTATTTTTACCCTTTTATTTACCTCACTTATCTGGATTTTAAAAAAACAGACCAAATTTTATGAAGATACTGCCACTTCTATAATTGCACACTTAGCACTGGGTTTAGCTTTAATAATTGCTGCTAAAACTTATCAATATGATGCAAGAATACTTTCTTATCTTTTCGGAAGCTTAATAGGAGTAGGATATAAAGATTTTTGCGAGAGCTTAATAGTGTTTTTCCTTACTTTGGTTTTATTTTATAAGTTCTATCCTCTTTGGATTGCACAAATTACTGACAAAGAACTTCCTGGACTTAATTTCAAACTGGCTAATTTTTCCTTTTTACTTCTGATAACTCTTCAAATCATTATTGGTGTAAAGTTAATGGGAATTTTACTGGTTTCAGTTTTGTTTATTTTTTCTACCTCTTTTGTTTTACAATTTATAAAAAGTTTTAAACTTTTAATATTTTTGATTAGTTTTTTAAATATTCTTGGGATTTTAGGTGGAAGTACAATTTCTATTTTGTTTGATATTCCATTTTCTGGAGCAGTGGTTATATTTATGAGCTTGTATGTTTTTATTTCTTTTTTCCGGAGTTTTCTGAAATGAGACTAATTGATACACATACACATCTTAATTTTCCAGATTTTAAAAAAGATTTAGAAGAAGTGATAAAAAGAGCAAAAGAAAACCATATTTTTCATGTTATAGTAGTTGGAATAGATGTAAACACCAATAAAAGAGCTTTAAAATTGTACCAACTTTATCCAGATTTTATTACGCCTGCCATTGGATTTCATCCCCATGAGACAAAAAAAATCAAGGATGAGGATTACAAATTTTTAGAAAGTTGTATAGAGAAAATTTGTGCTATAGGAGAGACTGGTCTTGATTGGGTAAAAGAATATTCACCTAAAGAAGTTCAAATAGAGCATTTTTTAAAACATTTAGAACTTGCAAAAAAATACCGTAAACCTGTAATTCTTCATTTAAGAGGAGACAGCTTTTTTTGGCAAGAAGCTTTAAGAATTTTAAAAGATTATTCAGATCTAAAACTTCTCTTTCATTGTTATACCTCTGATAAGTTTATCGCTTCAAAAATTCTTGATATAGGTGGATTTATTTCTATTCCGGGAATAATAACTTTTGAAAGAGCTGAAAGTTTGAAAGAAGCTGTTAAATTTATTCCAATAGAAAGGCTTATGTTAGAAACAGATAGCCCTTTTTTGGCACCTCACCCTATGAGAGGAAAAAGAAATGAACCAGCTTTTTTGATATACATAGCTCAAAAAATTGCAGAAATTAAAAATATGGATCTGGAAAAGGTTGCAGAAAAAACCACAGAAAATGCAATTGAATTTTTTAACTTAAAAATTTAAAAGGGGGTTTTAGGAATAAATGAAGTTAAAAAGAACTCATTATATAGGAGAACTTAATAACACTTTTATTGGCAAAGAAGTTGTAGTTTCAGGTTGGGTTTTAAGAAGAAGGGATCATGGTGGTGTTATTTTCTTAGATTTAAGAGATAGATCAGGTCTTTTGCAGGTAGTTTTTGAAGAGGGGCTTGATCCTGAAATACATGACTTAGCAGATTCCATAAGGATAGAATATGTAATAAGTGTTAAAGGTTTAATTAGAAGAAGACCCCCCGGAATGGAAAATCCAAAAATACCAACAGGAGAAATAGAACTTGTAGCAATGGAAGTGGAAATTTTAAATACTTCCAAAACTCCACCCTTCCCCATGGATGAAGATCTTTCCGAGATTTCAGAAGCAGTGCGTTTAAAGTATAGATATTTAGAAATGAGAGCTCTGGATGGTTTAAAACCTTTTATATTTAGACATCAGGTAAATCAAACCATTAGAGAATTTCTAAATAGTAAGGGGTTTTTAGAAATTGAAACTCCTTTTTTAACTAAAAGCACACCTGAAGGAGCAAGAGATTACTTGGTTCCGAGCAGACTTTATCCAGGAAAATTTTATGCCCTTCCTCAATCTCCTCAACTTTTTAAACAAATTTTAATGGTTGCGGGAGTGGATAAATATTATCAGATAGTAAGATGTTTCAGAGATGAAGACTTAAGAGCTGATCGTCAGCCTGAGTTTACCCAACTTGATATGGAAATGTCTTTTGTAGAGGAAAGTGATATAATGAGTGTGGTTGAAGAGTTATTGGCTTATCTTTTTGAAAAGGCTTTAAACATAACTTTAGAAACTCCCTTTCCCAAACTTTCATATGAAACAGCTTTAAAAGATTATGGAACAGATAGACCTGATATAAGATTTGATATGAAATTAAAGGATCTTTCTTTTCTTTTTAAAGAAACTTCTTTTAAAGTTTTTAGAGATGCTTTAGATTCTGGCGGAGTAATAAAAGGACTTAAAGCACCGGCTAATTTTTCAAGAAAAGAGCTTGATGATTTGATCAAATTTGCTCAAGAATTAGGTGCTAAAGGACTTGCTTGGATAAAGTATAATAAAAATGCTTTCTCCTTTGAGGAAAAATGGGGTTCTCCCATTGTAAAATTCTTTGATAGGTCTATTTTAGAAAAACTGGAAAATATTTTTAACCCTTTAGAAGATATGGTTACTTTCTTTTTTATAGCAGATAAAGAAGAAATCGTTAATTCTGTATTGGCTGAATTGAGAATACATTTAGCTAAAAGATTGAATCTCATTCCAGAAAATAAATTTAGTTTTGTTTGGATAGTAGATTTTCCGCTTTTTGAATGGGATGATGAGGAGAACCGTTTGGTCTCAGTCCATCATCCTTTTACTCATCCAAAAGAAGAAGATATCCCTCTTCTTGATACCGAACCTCTGAAAGTAAAATCAAGAGCCTATGATATTGTACTTAATGGAATAGAAATAGGTGGAGGAAGTATTCGTATTCATAAAAAGGAGCTTCAAGAAAAAATTTTTAATCTTTTAAATATAAGTCCTGAAGAAGCTCAAGAAAAATTCGGGTTTTTACTTACTGCCTTAGAATATGGTGCTCCACCTCATGGAGGAATTGCCTTCGGACTTGACCGTTTAATTATGCTTATGCTTGGTAAAAAAAGCATAAGAGAAGTTATTCCTTTTCCAAAAACTCAAAGAGCCCAGTGTTTACTTACAGGGGCTCCCTCAGAAGTTAAAATTGAACAAATTTTAGAATTGCATTTATTACCTGGTTGGGAAAAGAAAAAAACTTAAAAGGAATGGAATTTTTTCTTGAAGCTTCACTCAAGGGCTTAAGTAAATGGCTGAGATTTTTTGGATACAAAACTGAGATCTGTGAAGATAAAATAGATAAAGAAAAAATTCTTAAATATAAAGATAAAACTTTTCTTATTACAAGTCCAAATACTGCAAAATTACTACAAAAAGCTGGAGTTAGATATTTGTTATTACCAAGAGAAAGTTTAAAAGCCCAACTAACACTTCTTATTCATAAATTAGACTTAACTACAGAACTCAGATTAAATTTGTGTAGTATCTGTGGAGGAGAATTAATACCAGTTAAAAAAGAAGATTTTAAGGATTTTATTCCGCCAAGAGTTTATCAGTTTTATGATGAATTTAATTACTGTCCTAAATGCAAAAAACTTTATTGGCAGGGAGATCATATCAAAAGGTTAGAAAAACGATTAAAAAATCTTATAAAGAAATGAAAGAAGAGAAGTTAAAAAAAATAAATGAAGAAATCAAAAGATGTAAAAGGTGTGATTTATGGAAATTAAGAAATAACGCAGTTCCAGGAGAAGGACCAGCTAATGCAAAAATTATGATTATAGGTCAAGCTCCAGGTGTTCAGGAGGATAAAATAGGAAGACCATTCGTTGGACCTGCTGGAAAATTTTTAAATTATCTTTTAGAACTTGCTGGTTTAAAAAGAGAAGAAATTTTTATAACCTCTCCTTTGAAATGTCTTCCACAACCACCAGTTAACAGAAAACCGAAAAAGGTTGAAATTAAAGCCTGTCTCCCATGGCTTAAAAACCAAGTTGAAATTATTAATCCTGAGATTTTAATTCTCTTAGGTGAGGTGGCTTTTTCTGTGTTTTTTCCAGATAGAGATTTAAAGGAATTTAGAGGAGAGTTAATTAAAGAGAAGGACAAGAAATTTTTTGTTACCTATCATCCATCAGCAGGTTTAAGATTCCCAAAAATTAGAAAAATCCTGGAAGCTGATTTTAAAAAATTAAAAAATTTATTTGCTTAAGTTTTTAAGTAATAGCTCTAAGATTTTTCCTGCATCACCTATAAGAGCTAAGTTTGCAATTTTTACAAGTGGGGCTTCTTTATCAGTATTTACAGCAATTATAAATTCTGAATTTTCCATACCCACTGTATGTTGCAAAGCTCCTGAAATGCCAAATCCAATATAAACTTTAGGTCTAACAGTTACACCACTAATACCTATCATTCTTTCCTCTTCTACCCAACCTTCATAGCATACCGGACGCGTTGCTCCAACTTCAGCACCTAAAAGATTGGCAAGTTCAAAGAGTTTTTGAAAAGTTTCTTTATTTTTTAAACCTCTCCCCCCTGCAACTATTACTTTAGCTGTTGAGAGTTTAGTTGGTTTTTTCTTAGAAGGGGCAAACCTTCTTATTTTTAATTTACTTTTCCAAACAAAATCTTCAGGGAAAATGATTTCTTTTATTGATGGTTCTTTTTCTCCATATTTAATACCAAAAGCTCCCAAGGAAATAGTTGCCATAATAGGAATACTTTTGGAAATAAGTTTAGCTATGATATTTTCTCCATAAGTTGGTCTTGCCATTATGATTTGATTGTCTTTTACTTCTAAATTATTTACATGGGCACAAAGTCCTACCTGTAAAGCTCCCGCAACTCTTGGTGCTAAAGACATTCCTATTTTTGTTGCAGGAAAGAAAAATCCATAAGGTTGAGAGAATTTTACTATTTTAACAAGAACCTCAGTATAAAGATCTTCTCTAAAGTCTTTTAACTCCTCATTTATTACAAACCAAACTTCATCTGCTAAGGATTTTTTAATTTCTTCCCAATCTTTAATGTTTTCTAAGGAACCTATTAAACTAACCAAAATAAGTTTTTTATTTAAAGTTTGAGCAATTTCCTTTAAAGGTGAGAGTATTTCTAAACTTGAACTATTTAGTTCACCCTTGTAAAATTCTCCGTAAGCTAAAATATTTTCCTTAGACAGATCTTCTAATTTTATTTTTTCAAACATTTTTAACCTCAGAATTTTATTAAACCTTTATCTTTAAGAATTTCTATTAATTTCTCTACAAGTTCTTCAGGACTACCTTCAAGAACAAGTCCTTTAGTTTCTATTTTCTTTTCAAAAACTTCAATTACTTGTGTTGGAGAGCCTTGAAGTCCCAATCTTTGTGGATCCAAATTTAAATCTTTCACCTGACAAATAAGAGGTTCTTTAGTTTTAACTTCTAAAAGTCTTTTTAAAGAGGGTGGTCTTATATAATCAAAGGCTAAAGGTGAGACAGAAGCAACTATAGGTGGAGTTACTTCAATTTCTTCCTCTCCATAATCCATTTCCCTTATAGCTATCCATTTTCCCCTTTCCATAAAAAGATCCTTTACATTAGTAAGGGATGGAATACCAAGTAAACTTGCTGTTTCTGGTGGAACCTGAGCTGTTTCGCCATCAATTGATTTTAAACCCATTAAAACAAGAGAAAAAGGAGAAAGTTTTTCAATGGCTTTTGCCAACACATAACTTGTGGCAAGAGTATCTGAGCCAGCAAAAGCTCTATCAGAAAGAAGAATTATTTGATCAGCTCCCAAAGCATAGATATATTTTAAAAGAGGAATAACATTAGGAGGGCCCATAGAAATAACTACTACCTCAGTATTATAAGTATTTTTTAGTCTTAAAGCCATTTCTAAAGCAGGTCTATCATTAGGATTTAAGATAAGCTCCATATTTTCTCTTTTTAAAGTATGCGTCTCAGGATCAACTTTTATAGATCCTGGTTTAGGAACACCCTTTATACACACTATTATTTTTTCCATTTTTAACCCTACTTATAATATTTTATTAATTCTCTTGCTATTATGTTTCTTTGTATTTCGTTAGTTCCTTCATAAATTTGAAGACACTTTGCATCTCTAAAATATTTTTGAACTGGATAATCTCTCATGTATCCAAAACCGCCCATCATTTGAATAGCTCTTTCAGTAACCCACATAGCAACATCACTGGCAAAACATTTGACTATGGAGGATATTCCTGAAATATCCTTCGCACCACTATCAATGTATTTAGTTGCATTATAAACTAAGGCACGAGCTGCTTCTATTTTAATAGCCATTTCAGCAAAGGTATGGCTTACCGCTTGAAAATTATAAATAGGTTGACCAAATTGAATTCTTGAAGTAGCATGTTTGAGAGAAACTTCCATGGCAGCTTGAGCTATTCCAAGGGCTTGAGCCCCTACTCCACATCTTCCAAAATCTAAAGTTTTTAAAGCAATTATAAATCCCATACCCTCCTTTCCAAGAAGTCTATCCTTAGGAATTTTGCAATCATTAAAGAAAAGCTCTGTAGTAACAGAAGCCCTTAATCCTAATTTTTTCTCCTTTTTTCCAACAGAAAATCCAGGGTCATTTTTTTCTACAATAAATGCACTTGCACCTCTTGCTCCTTTTGCAGGATCAGTCATAGCAATAACAATGTAAATATCTGCAATTCCTCCGTTAGTAATAAAATGTTTCATTCCGTTAAGTATGTAATAGTCTTTTTCTTTTTTTGCTATAGTTTTTATAGCAAAGGCATCACTTCCTGCCTGAGGTTCTGTTAGAGAGAAGGCACAAATCTTTTTTCCTTTAGCAATTTCGGGAAGATACTTTTTCTTTTGTTCTTCATTTCCAAAGAGAATAATAGGATAACTTCCAAGAAAAGATGCTGCATATATTGTAGTGATTCCAGCACAATAGTATGAAAGTTTTTCTACAGCAAGACACATCTCAAAACTTCCCCATCCTAATCCACCATATTCTTGAGGAATGATTATTCCGAAAAGATCTGCATCTGCTAAAGCTTTAATAGGTCTTTCGTCATAAGTTTCTTCTTCATCCCATTTTAATGCATAAGGTTTTATATACTCTTCTCCAATCTGAGTAACCAAATCAATTAAAGTATTCTGTTCTTCAGTAAAAGGGTATTTTAACATCATATTAACCCTTTACTTTTTATTAAATTTCTATATAAAAAAATTTAATGGAAATTTTACTAAAAATTTCTAATAAAACAAGTTAAGTTTATGAAAAAAGTTGTTGTTACAGGAATGGAAGTTATCACTCCTCTTGGGGTGGGTTTAGAAACTTGCTGGAATAATTTAAAAAATGGAGTTTCTGGAATTAAAAGAATCAGTTTTTTTGATCCAAAAAATCATAAATGCCAGATTGCAGGTGAATGTAGAGATTTCAAAGCAGAAAAATTTTTAGATACCAAATTTATTAGAAGATATGATAGAATGTTTCATCTTTTTGTTTCAGTAGCATTACTGACAGCTGAAAACTGGGGCTTTAAAAAAGAGTCTATAAAAAATCCCTTCAGATTTTCGGTTATTGGAGCAAGTGCATTAGGATCTCCTTCCACATTTGAAGAAATTATATTGCAGTATTTAAATTTTGGTCCTAGAAAAGTTTCCCCCTTAGCTGTGATTAATTTATCAGCAAATACCGCTGCAGGGGAAGTGGCAAGAATATTTAATGCCAAGGGGCCTCAATATTTTTTACAGGAAGCCTGTTCTGCTGGAACAAAAGCTTTAGGATTAGCCTATGAACTTATTAAAAATGACGTAATTGATATTGCCTTTGTTATCGGAGCTGATTCAGGTATTAGACCTGCAATATTTGCAAGTTTAGAAAATTTAGGAGCTATTACTGATGCAAAATGGAACGAAAATCCAGAAAAGGCAAGCAGACCCTTTGATAAATTGAGAGGTGGATTTGTTCCTGCAGAGGGAGCGGGTTGTGTTATTTTAGAATCTTTAGAAAGTGCTTTAGAAAAAGGGAAAACTCCTCTTGCTGAAATAATAGGATTTGGAGCAACATGTGATGCCTATCATCCCACCGCTCCTGAACCATCAGCTGAGAGTATAATTGAATGCATTAAATTAGCTCTCAAATCTGCCCAAATTGAGCCAAAAAAAATAGATTACATAAATGCTCATGGAACAGGGACGCTTTTAAACGATATTATAGAAACAAAAGCCATAAAAGAGGTTTTTAAAGAACATGCTTATAAAATTCCTATTTCTGCAAATAAATCAATGATAGGACATACTTGGGGAGCAGCAGGAATTATAGAAACAATCTTTTCTATAAAGACTATTTTAGAAGAAACTATTCCCCCAACTATAAATTTAGAATACCCAGATCCAGAATGTGACCTCAATTATGTTCCTCAAAAGGCTCAAAAGGGAAAAATAAAAACTGTTTTAAAAAATTCTTTTGGTTTTGGAGGAATTAATGCTAGCTTAATAATAAAAGCTTGGGAAGGAGGTGATAAGTGATGTACACCTATGATGTAGAATATTTTAAAAGAGTTTTTGAAAGAAATTTTATTTATATTAGAACTTTTATGAGAAATGTAGAAAGATATAGAAATAAAGTTGCCTTAATTGATGCAGAGAAGGATAAAAAATGGACCTATGAAACCCTTAATTACGAAGTTAATAAACTTGCTAATGCTTTACTTAAAAATAATGTCAAATCAGGAGATGTAATAGTTTATCAATTAATAAATGTTCCTGAATTTGCATTTATTTATTTAGCCTCTCAAAAAATAGGAGCTATAAACTCCCCCATAAATTTTAGACTCTCTTCAGGTGAAATTGCTTATATTTTAGATGATTCAAAACCTTCTGTTTTTATTTTTCAAGCCCCTTTATGTGAAACTGTTAAGAAAGCTTTAGAACTTTCTCAACATAAACCAGAAATACTGATATATGTAGGAGATGAAGTTTGTGATCTTGGTATTTCCTACGATGAATTTACTAAAAATCAAAATTTATCTGAACCTGAAGAACTTTCTTATGATACATGGGCTGAAGTGACAAGGCTCTACACTTCAGGGACAACTGGAAGACCAAAAGGTATTCCTCTTAATAATATTAATGAAATATTGAGTTGTTTAGACATAATTATTTATTTGGGATTAAATAAACAGGATATTCTTCTAAACCTTTCTCCTTGGTTTCATAGAGGAGGTATTCATTTAGGTGGACCTGGTCCAGGACTGTTTTTAGGAGCAACAATTGTTGCCATGAAAACTTTTTCCCCTAAAAAAGCTTTGGAAATTATAGAAAAATATAAAATCACTTTTACTGTAGGTGTTCCAAGCATGTATAAACTTTTAATAGAAGAACAAAAGAAACATTCTTATAATATAAGTTCCTTAAGAGGTGCACTTAGTATGGGAGCACCTCTTGATAGAAGCCTTTGTATAGAAATGAAGGAAATTTTAACACCCAACATTTTTAATGCCTACGGAACCTCAGAAACTTTCATAAATACCCTTCTTGTACCTGAGGATTTACCTGAAAAAGCTGGGACTGCTGGAAGAAATATAACCTTTTTTGCTGATGTGAGGGTAGTAAAGGTTTATCAAGATAAGCTTGCAGAACCTGATGAATTAGTTGAAAAAAATAATCAAGAAGTAGGTGAAGTAATAATGAGAAGCTTAACAGGACCTTATGATTATTATAATAAACCTCAAGAGAGGGCAAAAAGAGTTTACAAAGATTGGTTTTATAGTGGTGACCTTGCTACTTGGGATGAAGAAGGATACCTTACGATAGTTTCAAGAAAAGATGATATGATAATTGTTGGAGGAGAGAATATATATCCTGTACAGATTGAAGAAGCCATTCAAGAACATCCAAAGGTGCTTCAATGTGCAGTAGTAGGAGTGCCTGATGAATTAAGAGGACAGGCTCTTGTGGCCTATGTGGTAAGAAAGGATGAATCCCTTACTTTAGAGGAACTTAAAGAATTTGTCAATAAACATCCTATGATCTCACCTCATAAAAGACCTCGTTATTGGGTGTTTGTGGATGAACTTCCTATGACAGCAACAGGAAAAAAACAACATTATAAATTAAGAGAAAAAGTTTTAGAAGACCTCAAAAAAGGAATTTTGATGCGATAAAAATTGTAAAGGGGTGGGAAATGAGAAAGTTAATATTTTTGTTTTTAATAATTTTATTTCATTTTTATAAAATGGGTTTTGCTTTATCTGTAGAACATAAACCCGGAATAGGAATTAGATTAAGGGAAGAAACTTTGGATAATTATTTATTTTTAAAAACAGCTCCCCTTCTTTCCTATTGGGATGACAATAGTATGTTAAGATTTAAAATTACCTTTTGGGACAAAATAAAAGTAAACAATAACACATCTTTATATTTAAGATTAAGTACTGAACCAAGATATTATATAGGACCACATGTGGTAACACTTGATGAGACCAACAATCTTAAAAATTTTGATCAAGACGAACTTTTAATAGACAATTTTTATTTAGAAATAAAAAAACCCTTTAATCTTCCTTTAGATTTAAAGATAGGAAGACAGGATTTTCTTGGAGAGGATATGTATGGAGAAGGGTTTTTGATTTTTGATGGGACTCCTGGAGATGGATCGAGAACCTTCTTTTTTAATGCTATAAGGGTAAGGTGGTTGATAAAAAAGGATCATACCTTAGATTTTGTAATCATTTCCAATCCTAAGACAGAAAGATATTTTCCCATTATCCATCCTTCCTATAAAGACTTTACCTCTGAATATCTTATGCTTTATTATCATGGTAAAAAAAGACTTATTGCTACTGATGAAAAAGGGTTTATGGTTTATGGAAGAAGTAAAGTTTTTGAAAATTTAACTTTAGAACCCTATTATATTTTTAAAGAAGAAGAAAGCTGGGGATTTAATCCAAACCTTCATTTACACACTTTTGGAATAAGGGGTGTTTTTAATTGGAAAAGCTGGGGATTGAGAGGAGAGATTACAACTCAAAGCGGAAGGTATTCGGGAACAAAAGATGTATCTGGATTGGGAGGGTATATTTATTTTTATAGAACCTTTAAAGAACTTCCCTTTTCTCCTAAATTTGAGATAGGATATGTTTATCTTTCTGGAGATAATCCTCGTACCAAAAAAGATGAAGGTTTTAACACTTTGTTTTCAAAGGGCCCATTAATAAATGAATTATATAGTTATGTAATTTTAATAGAAAATATCTGTAAAAATGGTCCCTTTCCCGGCTATTGGAGTAATCTCAGAGGATTTACTCTAAATTTTTATTTAAATCCTCTAAAGGATTTGAAAATAAGGCTTTCTTATCAAAAAATGTGGACTTTAAGAACACCTTACTTTTCTTTAACTGCTGAACAGATGGCAAAAGATCATGAGGCAGCATTATTAAAATTATTTTTTGATGCTATGATCTCAGGTAAAGGTAAAGATAGAGGTCAGGGATTTACCATTGAGGGAAGCTACAAAATTACTCCTCATATTACAGGTCTTTTAAAATACGAACATTTTGATCCAGGTGATTTTTATGTTTCTGAGGCAAGGGATGCCAAATTTTTGAGACTTCAACTGGAAATAAAATTTTAAAAACATTTTTTGAGGTTAAAAATGAAAAAAGAAGAGCTTTTAAATTTATTAAAAGAAAATCCTAAGGAAATAGATAATTTAATTTATAAAGCTGTTTTTGAAGATTCTCAATTACTTAAGGTTCTTCAAGAAATCTTAAAAGAATTTGGTTATAAAGGATTTTCTATTTATCCTCTTTATCAGGATTTTTCCAGAAAATTTTTGGGTTTTACAATTCCTGCGATTAATATAAGAGGGATGACCTATGATGTGGCAAGAAGGGTTTTTAAGGTGGCAAAAAGATTAAGTGTAGGGGCTTTAATATTTGAAATTGCTAAGTCTGAGATGGGTTATACTAAACAGTCTCCTTTAGAATATGCTACAGTCATTCTTTCAGCTGGTTTTAGAGAAAATTTTGATGCTCCCATTTTTATTCAGGGAGATCATTTTCAATTTAACAGAAAATCCTATTTTACGGATTCAGAAAGAGAAAAGAACAATATTAAAAACTTAATAAAAGAAGCTATTTCAGCTCAGTTTTATAATATTGATATAGATGCTTCAACCCTTGTAATCCTTGAAAAAGAAGATCTTGAAGAACAGCAAAAACACAATTATGAAGTTACTGCTGAAATGGCTGAATTTATAAGATCCATAGAACCTAAAGGTATAACTGTAAATCTAGGTGGTGAAATAGGAGAAATTGGAGGACATAACAGTACCCCTGAGGAATTAAGAGCTTTTATGAATGGATTCAATAAGGTTTTTAAGGGAAACATAGGCATTTCAAAAATTAGCGTTCAAACAGGGACTTCTCATGGAGGAATAGTTTTACCTGATGGGAAAATAGCAACTGTTAATCTTGATTTTAACACTTTGAAAACACTTTCTAAAATTGCCAGAGAGGAATTTGGTCTTGCAGGAGCGGTCCAACATGGAGCTTCAACCCTTCCAGAAGAATACTTTCATCTTTTTCCTGAATGTGAATGTGTGGAAGTTCACTTGGCAACAGGTTTCCAGAATTTTCTTTATGATCATCCTGCACTTCCACAAGATTTCAGAGAAAAAATCTACAATTACTTAAAAACTAACTTTAAAAATGAATGGAAGGAAAATATGACAGAGGCTCAATTTATATATAAAACAAGAAAAAAGGGATTTGGAGCTTTTAAAAGAGATTGGTGGAATTTATCATCTGAAGTAAAAGAAAAAATACTCTCTGATATGGAGGAACTTTTTGAAAAAATATTTAAGGCTTTGAATGTAGTTAATACTTCAGAACTTGTCAAATCAAAAGTATTAGGCTCTTAAAGGTTGAACTTTTAAATATTAAATGATATATTTCAATTCTATGAATGTTTTCAGGATAGAAGTTTCCTCTAAATTTCCTTTTAATGACGCCATAGCTGCTAAAATTAAAAGAAAAATAAAAGAGCATTTAAATATTTCGGTAGAGGAGGTCTATTTTATCAAGGTATATTTAATTGAAGGCAATTTTTCTGAGGAAACTTTAAAAATCTTTGCTGAATCTGCTCTCTGCGATCCTATAATTCAGATTTATAGTATAAAGGACCATATAGCTTCAAAATTGAATCTTTCCTTTGACTGGGTCTTAGAAATTGGTTATCGTCCAGGGGTTACCGATAATGAAGGAAAAACTGCTGAGGAAGCATTAAGTTATGTTTTAGAAAGACCTTTAGATTCTGATAAAGAAGGAGTTTATTTTGCTCGTCAATTTTTGATAAAAGGAGATATTACCAGAAATGCTGTGGAAAAAATAGCTAAGGATCTACTTGCTAATGAGCTTATAGAAAGATGGTTTATTTTAAGTAGGGAAGAATTTTTAAAAGACGGTCTTTCCTATCCTCCTCCCAGAGTAACAGAATATTTTCCCCCAATAGTAGAAAAATTTTTACTTAATAACTTTTCTGATGAAGAACTTTTAAAATTGTCTCAAGAGAGATTGCTTGCACTCAATCTTAAAGAAATGAAAACTATACAGAAATTTTTTTCTGATCCAAAGTTTGTGGAGATTAGAAAAAAATATGGATTAGATGAAGCTATTACTGATGTAGAACTTGAAAGCCTTGCTCAAACTTGGTCTGAACATTGTAAGCACAAAATATTTAATGCAAAGATCTTTTATAAAGATCTTGATACTGGAGAAGAATTAATTATAGATAGCCTCTTTAAAACTTATATTAAGTCTTCAACTGAAGAAATTAGGAAAGAAAAAGGAGAAAGAGATTTTTGTCTTTCTGTTTTTGTTGATAATGCAGGGGTTATAAAACTTGATGAAAAATGGGCTTTAGCTTTTAAAGTAGAGACCCATAACAGTCCTTCTGCACTTGATCCTTATGGTGGTGCTTTAACAGGGATAGTGGGAGTAAATAGGGACCCATTGGGAACTGGGAAAGGAGCTAAACTTATTTTTAATACCAATGTTTTTTGTTTTGCACCTCCTGATTGGGATAAAAAACTTCCACCAAGGATTTTACATCCAAGAAGAATTTTTGAAGGAGTAAGAGAAGGTGTTGAACATGGAGGAAATCAAAGCGGTATTCCTACAATAAATGGTTCTATAGTTTTTGATCCGAGATATCTTGGGAAACCCTTGGTTTACTGTGGAACAGGAGGTATTCTACCTTTATATATAAACAATGAACCTTCATGGAGAAAAAGAGCCAGACCAGGAGATTTGGTAGTAATGATTGGTGGGAAAATTGGAAAAGATGGAATACATGGTGCTACTTTTTCTTCTGAAGCTTTACATGAGGGTTCTCCTGCAACAGCAGTTCAAATAGGTGACCCTATAACTCAAAAAAAGATGGTTGATTTTTTAATGAGAGCAAGAGATGAAAATTTATATAACTCTATTACAGATAATGGTGCAGGTGGACTTTCTTCTTCTGTTGGAGAAATGGCAAGAGAATCAGGAGGTGCGGAAATAGATCTTGCTAAGGCACCCTTAAAATATCCCGGACTTCGTCCTTGGGAAATACTTCTTTCTGAAAGTCAAGAAAGAATGACTGTTGCAGTTCCCCCTGATAAAATAGAAAAGTTTTTAACTCTTGCAAAAAAGATGGGAGTTTTGGCAACGGTTTTGGGAAAATTTACAGATTCTGGATATTTTCACATTCTTTATGATGGAAAAACAGTAGGACTCTTGCCCTTAGATTTTCTTCATGAAGGGGTTCCTCAGCTTGAATTGTATGCTGAATGGAAAACTCCTTCATATCCTTTAAATCCAGAAGTTGAAATACCCAAAGATTATGGAGAAGTTCTTAAAAAAATTTTGAGATCTTATAATGTATGTTCTAAGGAGTATGTGGTAACTCAGTATGATCATGAGGTTCAAGGAGGAAGCGTTATCAAGCCTCTAACAGGTATAAATAATGATGGTCCGAGTGATGCAGCAGTTTTAAGATACGATCTCGAAAATGAAAGTGGAATTGTTGTTGCCCATGGGATTTGTCCCAAATTTTCTGATTATGATACCTACTGGATGGTAGCTAATGCCGTAGATGAAGGTATAAGAAATGCTGTTTGTGTGGGAGGAGACATAGAATACATGGCAGGGCTTGACAATTTCTGCTGGTGTGATCCTGTTGAAAGTGAAAAAACACCAGATGGAAAGTATAAATTAGCTCAACTTGTAAGAGCAAATCAAGCCTTATATACCTTTACCAAAGCCTATGGAGTTCCCTGTATTTCAGGAAAAGATTCTATGAAAAATGACTATCTCATGTATCTTGGACTTGATCCTAATAGTAAAAATCCTTATGGAATAGGAACTATTCTTCCTGATGGAAGCCTTAAAATTTCTGTTCCCCCTACCCTTCTTTTTTCTGTAGTTGCTAAAATTCCCAAATACTGGTTTGCTCAAACCATGGATGTTAAAAATCCGGGAGATCTGGTGTATATTTTAGGGATAACTAAAGATGAATTAGCAGGCTCAGAATATTTTAATCTTTCAGGAATAAAAGGAGGGAAGGTTCCTAAACCTGATCCCTATCTTAATAAAAAAGTTTACCTTAAATTAAGAGATGCTATTTACAATGGTCTTGTTGAATCTGCTCACGATCTTTCTGACGGAGGGTTAGGGGTTGCCTTGGCGGAAAAGGCTTTTTCTGGAGGATATGGAATAATGGTTGATCTCTCTTCTCTACCTTACGAAGGGACTTTAAGAGATGATTACCTTCTTTTTTCTGAAAGTGCAGGAAGAATAGTTGTTACAGTTAAAAAGGAAAAAAGAAGAGATTTTGAAAGCTTTATAAAAGGTGTTCCCTTTTCTCTGATAGGAGAAGTAATTGCTGAACCGTTTTTAATAATAAAGGGACTTGATGGAAAAACAATAATAAAAGAAGATATTAGAGAGTTAAAAAGAGTGTGGAAAGAACCTTTTAGCAACTGGTAAAAGGAGAAAGCTTATGAAATTAAAAACTTTTTATTATCCTTCCAAAAAAGCTGATAAATATCTACAGAAAATTATAAATAGAGTTGAAGAAATTCCCAAAAATATAGAAAAAGAAATAAAAAAAATAGGAGAGAGAGTAAAAAATGAAGGAGATAAAGCTTTAATTGAATATACCTATAAATTTGACGGAGTTCTTTTAGAAGAAAAAGAACTGAGGGTAAGTCAAGAAGAAATTGAAAAAGCCTATAAAGAGATTTCATCAGAACTCTTTTCTGCTATAAAATTAGCTATAGAAAAGGTTAAAAAATTTCATTCCCAAAATCTTCCTCAGTCTTGGTTTATAGATGAAGCTTCAGAGATAATTTTGGGGCAAATGATAAAACCTATTGAGTCTGCAGGACTTTATATTCCTGGAGGCAAAGGAGGAGAAAC
The DNA here is from genome assembly GCA_002877985.1 of Thermodesulfobacterium geofontis. Taxonomy (GTDB): domain Bacteria; phylum Desulfobacterota; class Thermodesulfobacteria; order Thermodesulfobacteriales; family Thermodesulfobacteriaceae; genus Thermodesulfobacterium; species Thermodesulfobacterium geofontis_A. The sequence goes on from PNIK01000038.1 coordinate 16,483, forward strand.
ACCTCTTATTTCAACAGTTATTATGACAGCAATTCCTGCTAAAGTGGCAGGTGTAGAAAGGATAGTTATGGTTTCTCCACCAAGAAAAAATAAAACTTTGCACCCGGCTTTAATTGTTGCTGCAAAGGAGGCAGGAGTTGATGAAATATATAAAGTTGGTGGTCCTTGGTCTGTCTTTGCCTTAGCATATGGAACAAAAACTTTACCTAAGGTTGATATTATCTGTGGACCAGGAAATATATATGTAACCACTGCCAAAAAATTAATCTCCTCTTTTGTAGGAATAGATATAATTGCTGGTCCCAGTGAGGTATTAATTATTGCAGATGAAACAGCAAATCCAGAGTTTATAACTTATGATCTCCTTGCCCAAGCTGAACATGATCCCATGAGTTTATCAATTCTTATAACCACTTCAAAAAAATTAGCTAAGGAAGTAAAAAAACTTATTCCTCAAGCTTTAGAAATGGGGATTAGAGGAGAGATAGCTAAAGAGGCACTTTCAAAAAGAGGAGGGATTATAATTGTGAGAGACCTTAAGGAGGCTTTCTTTTTAGCCAATCTTATTGCTCCTGAACATTTGGAAATTATGGTTAAGGAACCTTTTGATTATCTAACCTTAGTTAAAAATGCGGGAGCTGTTTTTCTTGGTGCTTTTACCCCTGAGGCAATGGGTGATTATATAGCAGGTCCTAATCATGTATTACCAACTATGGGATTTGCAAGGTTTTCTTCCTCTCTTTCTACAGAAAAATTTCTTAAAAAGATAAATTTTTTAAAATATTCTCCTTTAGCCTTAAAAAAAGAAGCTAAGGAAGTTATTTTACTTGCTTCTGCAGAAAATCTTCCTTTCCATGCTGAAGCAGTAAAAGTAAGGTTGTTAAAGGGGGTTTAAAATGAAGGATTTTTGTAATTATTTAGAATTTACAGAAGAAATTATAGAAGATATTGACACTACAGTCGAAAATTTAGGTCCTTGTAAAATCCCTTCCCCTTTAAAATTAAAACCACAATGTTTTGTTACAGATGAAGCAAAAATTACTCTAAGGGTTAACTATAACTATTTAAAAGATCAATTTTATAAAAATAAAGAAATTCCATCTTTAGAACTTGCTGGACCAAGACCTTATATATATTTTGATCCCTCTAAGGTTAAAGTAGGAATTGTAACTTGTGGGGGACTTTGTCCAGGGATTAATGATGTAATACGTTCTATAGTAATGACTTTATATTATTCTTATGGAGTAGATAAAATAATTGGTTTTAAATATGGATTGCAGGGATTTATCCCTAAATACGGACACGAAGTGGTTGAATTAAGTCCTGAAGTTGTAAAAGACATTCATACCATGGGTGGGACATTTCTTGGTACATCTCGTGGACACCAGTCTATTGAAGAAATTGTGGATACCCTTGAAAGAATGAATATTCAAATACTCATTATGATTGGAGGAGACGGGACTTTTAGAGCAGCTTATAAAATAAAAGAAGAAATTACAAAAAGAAATCTTAAAATTGCTGTAGTTGCGGTCCCCAAAACTATTGACAATGATATATGGCTTGTTTCAAAAACCTTTGGTTTTGACACAGCTGTTGAACTTGCCTGTTATGCTATTAGGTGTGCCCATACAGAGGCTATAGCAGTACCCAACGGAATTGGATTGGTTAAATTAATGGGAAGACATTCAGGTTTTATTGCTGCAGCCGCAACACTTGCAACTAAGGAAGTTAATTTTTGTTTAATCCCAGAAATGGATTTTGATTTAGATGGAGAAAAGGGACTACTTGTAGAACTTGAAAGAAGATTAAATAGAAGAAAACATGCAGTAATTGTAGTAGCAGAGGGAGCAGGACAAAAATATGTGCAAAAGGACCCTCCAGAATATGATGCCTCAGGTAATATAAAATTGGGAGATATAGGTAAATTTCTGAAAGAAAAAATTACAGAATATTTTAAAAATAAAAATATAGAAGTAGTAATAAGATATATTGATCCAAGTTACATTATAAGAAGTGTTCCTGCTAATGTGGAAGATAGAATTTATTGTGGATTTTTAGGACAATATGCAGTGCATGCTGCTATGGCTGGAAAAACAGGAATAATGATAAGTTATCTCAATGATCAATTTGTACATATACCAATTAAAGAAGCTGTAAAGAGAAGAAAGCAGATTAATTTAAACAGCAGATTTTGGCTTTCCGTATTAGAATCAACTGGACAAGGACCTTTAAAGAACGATTAAAATTGTAGGAGGGTTTATGAAAAGAAAAAAATCTTTAAATTTTTTCTTCTGGATATTATTTTTTATCTTAATTAATGCCAAAATTTCCCATTCTTTAATCTCACCTGAGACCTATGAAGAAATAAAAAAAGATTTCATCCCCCTTTCTGCCTTAATTATCGGTATAGAAGATAGTAAAATTATTATAGATAAAGGAAGGGCTCAAGGTGTTAGACCAAAGGATATTTTTACTGTTTATAAAAGGGGGAAAAAAATTGTTCATCCTGAGACTGAAAAAACCTTAGGCTTTTTAAAAGAAATTATCGGAAAGATTGAAATTACTGATGTTGAGGAAAACTTTGCTACAGGAAGGGTCATTTTTCAAAAAGAATCTTTTCCAGTCCCAACACCTGTTGAAAGATTTACAGACTTAAAATTTCTTATTATTCCTGAGACACAAACACCTGATGAAAATTTGTTTTTAATTCTTAAAAATACTTTACCAGAAGCTAATATAATATTTGATCCTAAATTAAGCTTTAAAGATTTAACACCTCAGTATGTTTTATCTCAACAATACGATATGGTTTTTGTGATTGAAGATGATATAGTAAAGGTATTTAATTACAATTTGGACTTAATAAGATATTACGGAAGTTTAAGTTATAAGAAGCATGCTTTCCCTTCTACAGTTACAACTACTACAAAAGTTTATAAACCTTCCACTACTGGTATTTTTTCTATAAATCCTCCTTCTATTTTAGGAAAAATGAAGGGAGAAGTATTTCAGGTAGAATTTGCAGATGTGGATAATGATAATCATCCAGAAATGATTTATTTTAATTCTCAAGGGCTGTTTATAGTAAAAATAAAAAGCGGTCTTTTAGCTCAATATAAACCAAAAGTTGGTCAAATTGTTAATTTCTCCACAGGACCCTCTGGCTGGATAGCTTTAAATATATTTGATGAAAGCTCAGGTATGAGAAGTGAAATTTTAAAATATTCCGAACAAGGGTTAGTTCCTGTAATTACAAACATAAATCTAATTTTAAATTTTGTAGATTATACAGCGCGTGGTATAAAAGATACTTTAATAGGTCAAACTTTTGATCCTGAAAACTTCTTTGGAAAGGAAGTTTATATTTTAAAAAGAGAAAAGGATCAATTAATATATGCAACTCAATTGAAAGTAAATCCTGATTACAAAAATATTGGAAGTGCCTTTGTAGACCTTGATGGAGATGGAACTCCAGAAATTGTTAATTATACTTCTGACGGGAAATTAGCAGTCTATAAAGATTCTAATGTAGTTTGGGTATCTCCTTATTCTGTAGCCAATCATTTTTATGAAGTAAAGCTTATTAAAGGTAAAAAAAGACAAGAAGTGGTTAAAAAAATTATATATCCTCTTATTACACCAGTTTCGGTTGATATAAATAAAGATGGAAAATCAGAAGCTCTTTTTGTTTCAGCAAACTTTCCTTTAGAGACCGTAAAGGGTGATTTAAAATATATTCCTCTTAACAGTGCTACTTCTCAGATTTTTGTTCTTGGATTTGAGGGAACCTATTATTTAAGAAACCTGTGGGCTTCTCAGACAGGATTTATTACAGGTTTAGGAATATTTGAAAATGGAATTTATTATACCTTAGTAAAAGGAAATTATCCAGGAGATGTAGAAAGTGAACTTTATTTTAGTCTTTTTTAATATTAAGGTTTTTCTACAGTAACAATAGTATGTACATTCCCTCTTGGATGAAAATCTGCAACTACTTTAAGTTTTTTTGGTTCAAGAAGTTTCCAAAGGGCATCGAAAATTTCATTGGTTGCTGCTTCATGAGAAATATATCTATTTCTGAACTTATTTAACCATAGTTTGAGAGATCTTAGTTCTACAATTTTATCCTTTGGGACATAGGAAATTTTAATTACTGCAAAATCAGGATATCCGGATCTTGGACAAAGACAGGTAAATTCTGGAAAGGTAATTTCTATAAAATAATCTCTATCTGGATAAGGATTATCCCAAGCTTCAAGTTGTGCCTCCTCTATAGCAATTTCTCCATATTTTTTCTCCATATTTAAAATTTTAATCAGTTTTTTTTAACTTACAATCTTAAAATTTCTTTTCTTTTTTCTTTTCTTAAATTTTCAGCTTCGTATTTTATCTTAGCTAAGGACTCTTTAAGAGGTGCCCAAACCATACTAGTGCATATAATCTGGGTTATTATGAAAAGCTACTTGAAAAGCTTTCATTCTATATTCCATAAACATTTTGTAAAGCTCCAATTCAATAGGTGTTTTTGCCTTATAAAATATTAGTAGATCAGGTGCTAATTTCCAATTTTTAGATTTTTTAAGAATTTCTTCATCATATAGTGATTTGACTATTCTTATAGCTTAAGCAAAGAGCTTATTTATCTCTATTAGAGTTAAATCAGCAGCTTCAAGTTGTTTCCTTGCATAATTTTCTGCATGGCAATTGGAACATATATCTATCATTTTTTTCTCTCTCTTTCAATCAATCTTTCCTTACTTAATCTTGCAACTTTTCCTATCCCATATGACAGGTTTGACAAGCTCTTGGGTCAATCAAAACCAGCTTGTCCCATTTTTCCACTTAAAAATTGATCAACTATTCCTGGAGTAATTTTTTCTATGATAACTCATACAATCCTTTTCAGATGAAAAAAAACTTTTTCAACCCTTTTACTAAATAAACCTATCCCTAAAAGGAAAGCTAAAAGAAAAAATCAAATATTTTACGGTTTTCATAAATTTTTCCTTCTTATTTTAAAATTTTTTCTATATAAGATTGTGTTTCAAAGGGGTCTTTAATTTCTTGTTCAGGTTTAAAATTAAGTCTTTTTTCTCCTCTATTATTCAAGTACTTGGGAAGTTCTAAATCAATTTTAGAGGGAACCTTCACTCCTGCTTGGGATAGTATTTGTCTTAATAGAGCTTCTGATTTGGAAGCAAAGGAAATGGCATCTCCTAATACTCTCATAGCCTCTTGAGGATTATGGAAACCTAAAGAGTTTTCTGCTCCTATAAAGATTACTCTATAAAGAGCTTCTATATACAAATCTTTTGCTTTTTCATATAAATTTTTATCTATAGTCTTACCTTCCTTCTCAATTGAATGAACCTTTTCAAATAGTTTAGCAACGGTAGCAGTTTGATATCCAGCCCTTAAGAGTAAA
>PNIK01000012.1 GCA_002877985.1 Thermodesulfobacterium geofontis
AACCACGATTCTGGGAGTCAAAGTCCCATGTCCTGCCAGTTAGACGACCCCGGAATATTATCTTTCTAAAAATATAACATTTCTTTCTTTTTTGTAAAGAGCTTTTAATTGCAATTACTGATTAATTTTTATTTTTTTTAAACCCTCTTGACAAATAAATTTTGATTTATATTTTGAAAATAAATCTCAAATTTTATAGGAGGAAAATGATATGGTATTAACAACAGAAATTGTAAATGATTTTAAAAATTTTATAAAGAAAAAGGGATTAAAATATACTTCTGAAAGGGAAGAAATATTAAAGGAAATTTTAAAATCTAAGGATCATTTTGATGTTGATGAGCTTTATATGAAATTAAGAAAAAAGGGAAGTAAAGTTTCTAAAGCCTCAGTTTACAGAACCATTCCCCTCCTTGTTGAAGCAGGTTATATTCAAGAAGTATATAAACAAGATGCAAGATCTTACTATGAACTTACCTTGGATAAGCTTCCTCACATTCATTTTATATGTGTTAAATGTAAAAATGTGGATGAAATCATAGACAAATATTTAGCAGAACTTATTCAGAAAGAGGCTAAAAATAAAGATTATACACCATTAACTTATCATTTAGAAATATTCGGTATATGTTCAAATTGCAAAAGGAGGGTATAAAATGTTACTTATTGATGCAAGATGCGGAGATAAAGTAAAAGTAAAAGAAATTCTTGGTAAAGAAGCAATTCTTAAAAAAGTAGAAGCTATGGGGGTAAGAAAAGGAGATGTCTTTGAAGTTATTCAGAGATGGGGAAGGAATCTTTTGGTTAGAAACGAAAATAATAGACTGGTTATAAGCTCAGATATAGCCAAAAATATAGAAGTGGAATTAATAAAAACTTCGCCTCCCCCTTGTGAAATTAAACCTTGTAGAAGAAGAAGGTGGAGATGGGGTTGGTTTAGATGAAAAGAAGATTTAGCAGAATACCAATTTCCAATACAGTGGAATTTTTCTGGCAAAATGAAAGTCATAAAGGGGTTCTAAAAAATTTAAGTTACGGAGGTTCCTATATTTTGAGTGAAATCATCCCCCCTTTAGGTGAGGAAATACCCATTATTTTATTTTTAAAAGGTGCAAAACCCTCAATTAAACTATTTTTTAAAGGAAAAGTAGTAAGAACAAATAAAGATGGCTTTGCTATTAAATATACTTATATTTCTCCTGAAAGCTTTGAACACTTCAAAAATTTTATAAGCTACCATTATCCTTCTCCAGAAATAGCAGAAAAAGAGTTTTACAGATTTTTAGGAGAAGCTCACCCCCTTTTTAAAAGTTTTATAAGCCTTAACATTTTAACACTTAAAAATGAAATTTTAAAATATCTTTTAGAAAGAGCCTTTTTATATAGTCCTGAAAAACCCTTTATCCTTTCAAGTGGCAAAGAAAGCCCCTATTATCTTGATTGTAGAAAGGTTACTCTTTATTCTCCTGCTTTCAGTTTAATAGGAGCTCTTTTTTGGCAAAAAATCAAATATTTGGGAGTGGAAGGTGTTGCGGGAATGAGTATAGGTGCAGATCCTATCGTTTGTGCTATCCTTTCTAAAGCCAACGAGGAAAATCTTCCTTTAGAAGGTTTATTAATAAGAAAGGAACCAAAAAAATATGGTACCCAAAAACAAATTGAAGGAAATATAAAAGAAGAAATGAGTGTTGTATTAGTAGAGGATGTAGTAACCACAGGAGGCTCGGTTCTTAAGGCAGCTGAAATACTTGAAAAGGAAAGAGTAGAGATTATTAAGATTTTTGCCCTTATTGATAGAGAAGAAGGAGGAAGAAAGAATATTGAAGCTAAAGGATACGAATTTGAAGCCTTTTTTACTCTCGGAGAAATTATAGAAAAATATCAAGAATTATCAAATAAAAAATACTAAAGGGGGATTTTTATGAAAAAAATAATATGGATTCTTCTCAGTTTGTCTATAATTTTTTCTATCTTTGCTTGCAAAAAAACTTCGGAAAAACCTGAAGTTAAAAAATTTCTTAATGGAGCAGGAGCAAGCTTTCCTTATCCTCTTTATGCAAACTGGGCAAATGAATATTATAAACTTACAGGAATCAAAATTAATTATCAATCCATAGGTTCTGGAGGTGGTATCAGACAGATTATTGAAAAAACAGTTGATTTTGGAGCAAGTGATATACCCCTTAAACCAGAAGAAGTGGAAAGTAAAAAGCTTTTACAATTCCCAACCGTAATAGGTGCTATTGTACCAGTAGTTAATCTTCCAGAATTAAAAACTTCTAATTTAACACTTGATGGAGAAATACTTTGTGAAATCTATTTAGGAAAGATTACTAAATGGAATGATCCTAGAATAAAGGATTTAAATCCAGGTATTAAGTTTCCAGAAAGCTCTATAACTCCTGTATATAGATCTGATGCCTCAGGAACAACAGCTATATTTACCAAATATTTAAATGAGGTTTGTAGAGCTTGGAAGAATAAGGTTGGTTTTGGAACTGCTGTAAATTGGCCTGTTGGAATAGGTGCCAAAGGAAATGAAGGGGTAGCAAATTATGTTAAGAGAACTCCTTATACCATTGGATATGTAGAAATAGCCTATGCTGTGCAAAATAAACTTTCTTACGTAAAACTTAAAAATTCTTCTGGTAATATAGTTGAACCAAGAAAAGAAAATATTAAAGAGGCAATTCTTTTTGCTGATCTTGATCCTTCCAAACATTTTTATACCTGGCTTACTAATACCCCAGGGAAACTTGCTTGGCCTATTGTGGGAGCATCCTACATTCTTCTTTCACGAGATAAAGAAGATACCAATAAAGAGGTAGTTAAGTTTTTTGACTGGGCATTTAAAAACGGAGATAAAATTGCTGAAGACTTAACCTATGTGCCTCTTCCTGAGGAGATAAAAGAAAAAATTAGAAATTATTGGAAGAAATATAAAATATATTAAAAAGCTCAATAAGTTCAAAAAATTCTCGGCTTGAAAAATTCCTATAAACTATTAGAATTAAACCAAAATTTTATAGAAGTTTATCTTTTTCTTTCCCAGGTTTTTAAGTGGAAAAAATAAACTATTATTTAGAAGTTATAATTAAGAATTTCTTAGGTTTTTGGGCTCTTTTCTCGGGATTTTTTTTTCCTTTTATAGTTTTTTTAATTCTCTTTTATGAATCTCGCTTAGCCATTAAAAACTTCGGTGTAATTAAATTTATTACTACTTCTACTTGGGATCCCGTTTCCCAAAATTTTGGTGGACTTACTATGATAACAGGTACTTTAATAAGTACCTTTTTAGCCATTCTTATTGCAGCACCTGTAGCTATAGGAATAGCTATTTTTATAACTGAACTTGCACCTAATGTTCTTAAAGGAGTAATTTCCAGTGCCATAGAACTTTTGGCAGCTATTCCCAGTATAATTTACGGAATGTGGGGGTTTTTAGTATTATCCAAATTTATGAGATCTTATATAGAACCTTTTTTACAAAAAATATTTTCTTCTATTCCTTGGCTAGGCAAACTTTTTTCCGGTTCTCCTACAGGTATAGATGTTCTTACTACATCCTTAGTTTTATCTATAATGATTATTCCTTTTATGGCTTCTGTGGTTAAGGATTCTTTTAATCTTGTTCCTTCTGTTATGAAGGAGTCAGCTTATAGTCTTGGAGCAACCAAATGGGAAGTTATTAAGGATGTGGTTATCCCCTATACTGCTTCTGGTATAGCAGGTGGGTTAATTCTTTCAACTGGTAGGGCTTTGGGGGAAACTATGGCAGTAACTTTTTTGGCAGGAAATGTGGTTCAAATTCCAACTTCTTTGTTTTCCCCCTTTACTACTATTACTGTAGCTTTGGCAAATCAGTTTACTGAAGCAGACACCCCGCTTTATCTTTCCTCCCTTTTTTATCTTTCTTTTCTTCTTTTTATTCTTTCTTTTATAATACTTAGCCTTGCAAAACTTATGGTTCTAAGATTGCAAAAAAGATGGAAGTAAGGATTTTCAAAAGAAAATTAATAAATAGTTTTATGTTATTAATTTCTTTTTTAACTGCCCTATATGGATTATTTTGGCTTTTTTGGATTTTAGGGACTTTATTTATAAATGGTTTTAAATACCTTACTTTTGATCTTTTTTTACAGGATCCAAATCCTCCAGGTATAGAAGGAGGAGGACTTAGACATGCCTTTGTTGGGCATTTTATTATAACTTCCTTAGCTACTTTAATAGGGATTCCTATAGGAGTGTGTGCTGGTATTTACTATGCAGAATATGGAAGGAATTCGAAATTTTTTATGAGTCTAAAAAATATTACTGATATAATGGTAAGCACTCCATCCATTATTATGGGATCAGTAATGTATGCTTTAATGGTGGTTCCTTTTAAACAATTTAATGCTCTTTCTGGAATTTTTGCTTTAGCCCTTCTTATGATTCCCGTAATAAGTATAACTACTTATGAAATGCTAAATTTAGTTCCGCACACTCTAAGAGAAGCAGCTTATGCTCTCGGAGCCTATAAATGGCAGATTATTAAAGATGTCACCATGAAAGCCTCAAAAGTGGGAATCTTAACAGGTATACTTTTAGGAGTAGCGAGAATTTCTGGAGAAACAGCCCCTCTTCTTTTTACAGCCTTTAATAATGCCTATCTTTCCTTTGATCTTTTTAAACCTATGGCAACCCTTACAGTAACTATTTTTAACTACATAATGGGACCTTACGATTATTGGCATAAACAAGCCTGGGCTGCAGCTTTATTTTTAACCTTCTTGGTATTAGTGCTCTCTTTGTTTGCTAAAGCTCTTCTTTATTTTGGAACATTAAATCCTCTTAAGTGGAA
>PNIK01000065.1 GCA_002877985.1 Thermodesulfobacterium geofontis
GCCCCCTTCGTCCACTCGGGCACTCCTCCAAATCTACTTTAAACTTTAAATATTTCTCACTATTTGTCAACTATCTATTAATTTGGACTTGCAAAATTTTTAAAAAGTGTTTTATAAAAAATTTAATTTAAAATAATAAGGAGCTTATATGAAAGTAAGGGATATTATGAAAAATGATCCCATGACTCTTAAACTTGAAAATAGTTTACAGGATTTAATAGATGTTTTTAGAAATAATGAAATAGGAAGCGTTATAATTGTTGACGAAAAATATGAACCCTATCAAATTATTACTTTAAGAGATCTTCCCAAAATATGTTTTTTAAATCTCTTTTCAAATAATATTTCAGAGGCATTAAAAGAGCTAAATAAAAATAAGGAGGCTTTAATCACTATCTATCAAAATGAACCTTATTCTGAAGCTTTAGCCTTGATGAAAAATTTTAATATCAGTCATCTTCCTGTAATTAATAAAAAGAAAAAACTGGTTGGAATTTTAAGCATAAGAGATATTGCCAAAGCTTTTCCAGACTTAATTTATATAGATCCGCTAACTGAAGTAAATAATAGATCCTATTTAAATTTAATAAGGACAAAATTAAAAAGTATAAACGGACCTACAGCGTGTTTAATGATTGATATAGATAATTTTAAAAAGGTTAATGATACTTTTGGTCATGTGGTAGGAGATAAGGTTTTAAAGAAATTAGCTAAAACTTTAAGAAAAAATATTAAAATTACCGATGAGGTTATTAGATACGGAGGAGAGGAGTTTTTAGTCATAGCTTATAGATGCGGTTTAGAGGAAGGTAAAAACCTTGGTGAACGATTAAGAAAAAAGATAGAAAATATAAAATTTAAAGACCTTCCTGAACTTAAAATAACCGTAAGTATTGGAATATCAATTTTTAATCTTGGAAAAGATTTTTTAGAAGCTATTAAAGAAGCAGATGAAGCTATGTATCAAGCTAAAAAACATGGGAAAAACAGAGTTTTTGCCTTTGGGTTCTAACAATTTATCTTTTTGCTTTAAAAAACTCTTTTAATAATTTTTCAGCTCTTTCTTTTAGAAGGCCTTCTTTTATTTTTATCTGGTGATTTAATCTACAATCTTCTACTATATTATAAATACTTCTGCAGGCACCTGTTTTTTCATCTCTTGTTGCAAATATTAATTCTTCAATTCTTGCAAGAACAAGGGCATAAGCACACATTGGGCAAGGCTCCAAAGTTACATACATTTTACAACCTAAAAGTCTATAATTACCAAGATTTTTACAAGCCTCTCTTATAGCTAAAATTTCTGCATGAGCTGTGGGATCTCCAAATTTAATAATTTGGTTTCTTCCCCTTCCTATTATTTTTTCTTCAGGACTTACAATTACTGCTCCTACAGGTACTTCATCTTCTTTAAAAGCAATTTCAGCTTCGCTTAAAGCCTCTTCCATAAAAAGAAAATCCTCTTTCTTAAACATAGTTTATTTTAAAATTAAACTTATTAAGTTAAAAGTGAAAGGTAAAACAAGTGATAAATTTTCTAAATAAATTATTTGCCCTAAGGGTCTTTTCTTTAAAAGAACTAAAAATTTATAAGCTAATCCCCAAGGTATTAAAAGAAGAATATAAAATCTGTTTAAATAAAATAGAGGAAAAATAAAAATAATACCAAACAAGATAAGAATTAACATTAATTTATACATCTTAGTTTCTTTATATTCAAAAAGGGAAAATAAAAAATTAGAAGGCAGAAATCCGTCTGTTTGAAAATAAACAGATTCAAAATATAGATGTAGGAAAAGTAAAATAAAAAGAATTTGTAAAAAAATGAGAGTAAACAAGAGATTCCAGAAGGGATAAAAAAATAAGGAAAGTCCAATTAGAATTAAAGGTTCTACAATAAAATGAAACCGAGTTGCAAAAAAAATCTGATTTAAGATAGTTAAAACTATAAAAAACACCAAAATCCTCGGATGATAAATTATTCCGCTTAATATACATAAAGGGGAGAAAAGAATTAAAAGAAATTTTATAAGGGATTTGTGTTTTTTTAGAAAACTTGCTTTTATGGAATAATAAAATTCGAAAGTTTTTAAGTTTTGTAAATTTTCAAGGTTATACTTTATCATAAGAAAGGAAAAAAGAGACAAAAGAAAAGATAAAGTTTTGAGGTTTAAAGTAAAATTGGCGAAATTTAAAAGTCCCCAGAAAAGTAAAGTGAAATTGAGAGATTGAGGAAAGGAAAGAAAAGAGAAAAATTTTAAAAATAGATAAAGTTTTGAGGTACCTGATTTCAAAAAATCTACCACTTCATTAATTAGCCAGTTTGGGGTTGAAGCACCTGCAGTAATACCAACAGCTTTTTCTTTCTTAAGTTCTCCTAAGGGGATTTCTTCGGTTTTTTCTATAAGATAGACCTTTTTGCCTTCTTTTTTTGCAATTTCAGCAAGTCTATTAGTATTAGCACTGAATTTACCACCTATTACAATAATAGAAGAGCAGGTTTTACTAAGATTTCTAACTTCATTTTGCCTTACTTCAGTTGCATTACATATAGTATTTATAATTTCTCCATTTGGATACCTTGAAAGAATTGCTTTAGAAAGTTCCTTAAAAAGTTTTTCATCCTGGGTTGTTTGAGAAAGGATTACATAATTTTTAAGTTCTGGCAAATTTTCTATGTCTTCAAAAGAATTAATCACATAGCCTTTATCTTTGCAATATCCAAGAATTCCCTTTATCTCTGCATGATTTTTATCTCCTATAATTACCACTTCTTTACCTTCTGAGATAGCTTTTTTAGCAAATGCTTGAACTTTTAAAACCCTAGGACAGGTTCCATCTATAATTTCAAATTTTTTAGAAAGTTCTTCTCTTTCCTGAGGAGGAATTCCGTGAGCTCTTATAATGCATACTCCATAAGGTACTTTTTCTTCTTTATTTTTTAAAACCTTAACTCCAAGCTTATTCAAAAGTTCAAGTGTCTGAGGATTATGAATAAGAGGACCATATGTATAGATAGGATGCTTTTTTTCATTTAAAGCTTTTAAGACAAGATTTACAGCCCTTCTAACTCCCATGCAAAACCCAGCTCTCTTGGCAATCTTAATTTTCATCTCAAAACATTTAATATTTCTTTTTCTAAGGTTTCTATAAGTCCATTTTCAGCCATGCTGAAATAACCATTTTTACCTATGATAAGATGGTCGATAACTTTACATTGTAAAAGATGGCCTGCCAGAATTAAATTTTTAGTCAACTTAATGTCCTCTTTTGAGGGAGTTAAATCTCCTGAGGGATGGTTATGGACCAATATCAAAAGGGAAGCTTTTTTCTCAAAGGCTTTATTAAAGATTTCTCTTGGATAAACTGCACTTTCTGTAATTGTTCCTTCAAAAAGGGTTTCTATGGAAAGAACTTTTGATTTGATGTCTAAAAAAATAACCTTTAAAGTTTCTCTTGGAAGGTTTTGCATCTCATATCTCAGATAATTATAAACATCTTCTGGGGATCTTAGATATTCAGTTTTCAAAGCTTTTTCTTTTAAGTACCTTTTTGCAACCTCTTTTACTACTTTTAAAGGAAGGGCTGACTTTTCCTTTAATCCCTTAAATTTTGATAGTTCCTCTAAAGGAGCATCAAGCACATTATCAAGGGTTTTATAATGATTTAAAAGCTCCCTTGCCAATTTTCTGGTATCCTTAAAAGGAATGTTTAATATAAGAAGAAGTTCTAAAAGATCTTCATCAGTAAATTTTTCGGGTCCCTCTTTTAAAAATCTTTCTTTTACTCTATTTCTATGTCCTTTTGCTTTTTCATAAGCAGAAAGAATTAGCTTTTCTTTATTAATAGGCATAACTAAATTTTCCACCTAACTTTTGCTTTTTCTTTAACTTTAAAATTTCCTGTTCCAATTTCATATATAAGTCCTTTTCCCCTTATAGTTAATCCTTTTTTTACTAATGTAACTTCTTTATCTGTAATAATAAGATTTTTCTTTGGATAAAATATTATCTCCTGAGTATAAACTTCTCCAAACTCTGAAGTAATAAGGTAAACATTATCTTGAAGCACAAATTTATCTTCCCCCTTTTTATAAAATCCTTTATTTGCCCAAATTTCAAGTCCTTTTTCTTTATTTATAAGATAAATATTTTTACCCTCAAAATCTCCGTTTTCTTTCTGAAGGAACTCTTTCATTTTAAAACTCCAAACAAGTTGGTTTTTTTTATAAAAGGCGTATTCAATATTTTGAGAGGCAATTTGAAAGGAAAAAGAAGATGAGTATAAAGAGAAAATAAAAAGAATTATATTAAGTAGAAATTTAATAATTCTTCCCATTTCCCCTTTGCTTTAAGGATAAGATCACAAACCTCTCTGACTGCCCCTTTTCCACCAGGATTTTTGGTTATATAATCTACATATTCATTTACAGGATACCAGGCATTGGGGACTCCTATTGCAAGTCCTGCTCTTTTCAAAATTGGCAAATCTACCCAATCATCTCCTACATAGGCTATTTCTTCATCTTTCAATTTTTTGTCTTTTAAAATTTTTTCATAGGCAGAAAGTTTTTTAAGTTCTCCCTGAATTAAAACTTCAATACCCAGTTCTTTTGCTCTATATTCTACTACTAAGGAAAATCTACTGGAGATAATTCCTACTTCAACACCGATCTTTTGTAAGAGTTTAATCCCCATTCCATCAAGTACATAAAAATTTTTGATTTCTCTTCCATTTTCGTCTATAATTATTTTTCCATCTGTAAGAACTCCGTCTACATCAAGAAGAAGAAATTTTATTTTTTCTGCCTTCTTTAATACATTTTCAGGATATTCCATGTTTTTCAACTACAGCTCTTAAATCTTTTATCTGTTGTAAAATTTTTTCCAATTCCGAAAGAGGTAAAGAATTTGGTCCATCGCAGAGAGCTTTATCAGGTTCTGGATGAACTTCCATGAAAATACCATCAGCTCCTACTACAACAGCAGCTCTTATAAGATAAGGCACAAATTCTCTTTCTCCTCCAGATTTTCCTTCTCCTCCACCTGGAAGTTGAACACTGTGGGTTGCATCAAAAATTACTCTTACTCCAAAACTCTTCATAATAGGAATAGATCTAAAATCTACTACTAAATTTCTATATCCAAAGGAATACCCCCTTTCAGTAAGAAGAACTTCTGGAGGGTTTTGAATTTGAGCTTTTTGTAATACATATTTCATATCCCAAGGAGACATAAATTGTCCCTTTTTTATATTAATAATTTTCCCTGTTTGGGAGGCAGAGACCACAAGATCTGTCTGTCTGCAAAGAAAGGCAGGAATTTGAATAATATCTACCACTTCAGAAACAGGTTTTACTTGCCAAGTTTCATGAACATCAGTTGTAACTTTTATATCTAAATTTTTTTTAATTTCTTCTAACCAGGAAAGTCCCTTTTCTAAACCAGGTCCTCTATAGGAAAAAAGAGAGGTTCTGTTAGCCTTATCAAAAGAAGCTTTAAAAACATAATCAAATTCATATTTGGAAATTAGTTCTTTTAAAAAATTGGCAATATAAAAGGCTGTATCAAAATCTTCCAATACACAAGGACCGGCAATTATTAAAAACTTTTTTTCCATAAAAAAACTTTTTAATTTTGTTAAAATTTAAAAATTATTTTATAATCAAAAAGGCAACCTTGCAAGTTATATTGAGGTTTATGGATTACTTAAAGTTTGAAAAGAATTATATAAAGAAAAAATGGAGAAACAAAGTCTCTGTTGCTCTTGTTTTTCCAAATTATTATCCCATAGGAATGTCAAATCTGGGGTATTTATATATTTATGAAAGATTGAATAAATATGAAGAGATAGTTTGTGAAAGAATATTTTTACCTTCAAAAGAGGAGCCTTTAAGATCAATTGAGAGCAACAGACTCCTAAAAGACTTTAATTTTATTCTTTTTTCTATTTCCTTCGAAGTTGATTATATAAATGTTATAAAGATTTTAAATATGGGAGAAATAAACTTAGATCCTTCTAAAAGAAAAGAAATTGTTTTAGCGGGAGGAATAGCAACTTGGTTAAATCCAGAACCTGTTTCTCCTTTTTTAGATGCCCTTTTATTGGGTGAATGGGAAGAAATGGAAGAAAAGATAGTTCCTATTTTTATAGAATATTTTCAAGACAAAAAGAGATTTCTTGAAAAAGTAATTGATTTTTCTTTTATTTATGTTCCTTTGTATGAAAAGAAAAAAAATATAAAAGTTGTCAAAAGTAAAAAACCAAAAAAGATTATTTATTCAAAACTTATAAGTGAAAAAGCTGAATTTTCAAATACCTATTTAATAGAAGTTTCGAAAGGATGTGGAAGAGCTTGTAGATTTTGCGCTGCAGGATTTCTTTATAGACCACCAAGAGGTTATTCAAAAGAACTTATAAATGAAGTAATAGAAGAGATTCCCGCAAATTCTAAAGTTGGGCTTATAGGACTTGAATTTGCAGACAAAAAAGAGGTCATCTTTCTTGGTAAAAAGCTTTTAGAAAAGGGATGTCTCCTTACTTTTTCCTCTTTAAGAATAGATGCTTTGAATGAAGATTTTTTAGAACTTCTTAAAGGCACAAAAAGTATTGCTATTGCTCCAGAGACAGCATCTTTGAAGCTAAAAAAGGTGATAAATAAAATTTTAACAGAGGAAGAAATTTTCTGGGCATTAAGTAAATTTCAGGAGAGGGGACTTAAGAATGTTAAATTTTATTTTATGTTGGGATTACCGCTTGAGGAAGAAAAAGATTTAGAAGAAATAGCAAAATTTATAAAAAATCTTTTAAAACAGAAATATAATCTTAATTTTTCTTTTACCTTTTCTTTTTTTGTTCCTAAACCACATACTCCTTTTCAATGGGCTAATTTTCCAGAGTTAAAGATACTTAAAGAAAAAGAAAAATTTGTTAAAAAAAACTCAGGATTTATTAGAAATTTAAAGATTGAGTCTCCAAGAGAAGCCTTTGTTCAGGCTGTAATAGCAAGGGGAGACAAAAGCTTAAAAGAGTTTCTGATTTTAATGGCAAAGGGGGAAAGTTTAAAAAAAGCTCTTAAGAGTATTCCTAATATTTCTGAAATTTTAGCTCCTGAAGATTCTCTATATAATGCTTTTCCTTGGGATAAAATTGACATTGGAGTAAAAAAGGAATATCTCTGGAGGGAATGGCAAAAGGCTTTAAATTTAAAAACAAGTACTTTTTGCAGACCAGAAGAATGTAAATTATGTGGAGCTTGTTAAAAGGTTTAGGATTTTTGATTTAAGATTTTGTAAATAAGTATGAGATAATCCCTTAGATGGCGAATAATTAAAAATCTATGTTTTACTCTCTCCTTAGCATGAAATCCCATTTCATCTCTAAAATATTTATTAGCTAAGAGTTGTTTTATTCTTACTGCAGCCCCCTCTATACTATTTACAAGATATCCTGTAATGCCGTGAACTATTTGTCTTTTAATCCCTCCTACATTAGAACCTACAACTGGTTTTCCTTTCCACATAGCTTCAGAAACTACCAGACCGAAGCCTTCTTTTAAAGACTTTTGTACAACAACTGTTGCACCTCTTTGAAAAGCGTTAATTTCTCTATGGCTATTAGGAGGTAAATTAAGTACAAAAACATCCTTTTCTCCTGAAGTTTTATTTAAAAGTTCCTTGTAAACACTTTCTCCTTCAGGATCATCTTCTGCAAAAGAACCTACAAGAACAAGCTGACAATCATACTTTTTCTTTATTAATTTAAAGGCTTCAAAAACTCCAAAAGGATCTTTTAATCTATCAAAACGAGAAACTTGAAGAATAATAGGTTTTTCAAGGTCTATACCAAATTTGGTTATAATATTTTTTATTTCTTCTTCTGATAATTCTATATTTTTAGGATGTAAGGGATCTATAGAGGGAGGAATAGTATAAATAGGAATAGTAATTCTTTCATATGCAAATTCAGGCATGTGAAATATACAAGCATCATAGGCATTTAAAAAGTTTTCCAGAAAGTTCCATGCTTGAGGATCAGGGGTTGAGGTATCTATGTGGCATCTCCAAATCCATTTTTGTCCTGGATGTTTTTTTATTATAAGACCCATAGGTTGAGGATCATGGATAAATACTATATCATAATTCTCTGTATCTATTTCTTTTAAATTTTCAAAAGTAATTTTTAAATAATAAACAAATTCATCGCTATTAATGTATTTTCCACAGGGTATGTGAAGTAAATTGTGCAATTTTTTGGTAAAACTAAAAAATCTTTCGTCACCCCTAAAAACTTTCCAATCAGTTTTTATTTCAAGTTCATTCATAAGGGGAACTAAGCTATTTAAAATTTCAGCAACTCCACCACCTTTATAAGTGGAGTTTACATGAAGTACCTTTAAGTCTTTTAATTTTTTACTTATAAGAATTAATTCCTGAATAGTTTCTTCACCAACAAAGGGGATATATTCTTCTAACATTCTTTGCTTTCCAGAATTTCGATTATTTCTTTTTTAATTTCGTATAAATTCCTTGAATAAAGATCCAATTTATTTATTTTTTCTGCTTTTTTAGCTACTCCCATATTAAATAACCAGGCAGAATAATCATTTATTAAGGTTTTATTTTCTATTCTTGAAGTTACTAAATGATAAAAAAGGGAGTTTATACTTGATTTTTTAATTCCCTCTATAAATTCATTTAAGGTATGAGCAATTCTTCCACTTTCTATAATTTCTCTTTCTGCTGTAATAAAATAAAAGGGGTTTCCCTTTTTTTCATTCATGTTTTCATAATAGTTTTCTTTAATGGTCTTGATTAAAACATTTCTTAATTCTTCAAGATCAAAATAATCTAAGGGATCAATAACTGAAAGTTTTTCTGCTAATAAAAGATACCCATTTTTATAAAGCCAATAGGAGATACTATTTGTATAAAAAGTGGGCAAATTATGATAGTTAAAAATATTTATATACATATGATAAAATATGGAAAATTTATCAATTATTTTAAGTGCTTCAATTAATTCTTTTAGTGAACAAACCTTTATTCCTGTATACCTTGGTATCCAAAGTTCAGATTTAAAGACAAACGGATTACTCATGATCTATTAAATTTTCTAATAAGTTTCTTACTTCTATATAGGATTTTGTACTGTATTTAGCAAAAGATCTACCTAAACCCACTTTTATAGTTATTGCTTCTTCAGGAAGACTAATAAATAAATTTTCATCAGTAGCATCATCTCCTATTGCAAGGATAAAATCATAATTTTTTTCCCTCAAAAATATATTTGCTGCCACACCTTTGTCAATACCAGCAGGTATTATTTCTACTATTTTATTCCCCAAAACAAGGTTGACTTGCATATTACCTGTGAGTATTAATAATTCATCAATTAATTCTGCAACCCTTAAACTTGCTAATTCTGGGTCTGCATTTCTATAATGAAAAACTATGGAAAATTCTTTTTCTTCAATAAAGGACTGTGGTAAACGATCTACATAAATTTCCATTATATTCTTAATAGAGTTTTTAAAATCAGAAGTTATGTTTGCGAGAGATTCCCAATCTTGGTTGTATTTTTTAATAAATATTCCATGTTCTCCAATAAAATTTATTTTTAAACCATTAAACCATTTCTCTAAATCTTCTTTTTTTCTTCCTGAAATAATAACTACATCTGTATTAGGATTTTCTGAGAGCTTTTTTAAAAGATTTATAAGGTCTTTATCAGGTGAAGCAAGATGAGGTTTGGATATAATAGGAACTAAAGTTCCGTCATAATCAAGAAAAAGCACTCTTTGGTAAGAGTTTTTAAAAGATTTTTTAATTTGATTAATAAGAGCTTGGTTTAAGAGTTTTGTGGTAAGTTTATATTTTTTATCATTGAGAGACTCCAAAGTAGAAATAAAATCATTTCCCCATTTTAATATATTATATCTTTCCAGTCTTTCTTGCATAGATACAATTCTTTCTTTCTGTTCTTCTTCTGGAATTTCAAGAGCTCTTTCCAGAGCCTTTGCAAGATCCTTTATAGAATTGGGATTTACAATAATAGCTTCTCCCAATTCTTTTGCACTTCCTGCAAATTCAGAAAGTATGATAACGCCTTTTTTATCTTTTCTTGAGGCAACAAACTCCTTAGCAATAAGATTCATGCCATCCTTTAAAGGTGTGACTAAGATAACATCTGTAGCTAAATAATGAGCTACAAGTTCTTCAAAATTAAGAAATCTATAGTAATAAAGAACTGGTGTCCAGTGAATTTTGCCAAACCTTCCATTGATTTCACTTATTTTTTCTTCTAATTGTTTTTTCATTCTTAGATAATGTTCTACCCCTTCTCTTGAAGGAACTACTACCATAATTAAAACTATCTTCTCATGTAAATCAGGACGTGTTAATAAGATTTTTTCAAAGGCTAAAAGTCGGTTATAGATTCCTTTGGTATAATCAAGTCTATCTACAGAAAAGATAATTTTTTTACCTTTTAACTGGTTTTTAATTTTTTTTACCAAATTTTTTATATTTTTTCTTTCGCAGGCATTATGAAATAAATTAAAATCTATTCCCATAGGAAAAGTTTCAACTTTTATGAATCTATCCTGATATAAAATTCCTCCCATTTTATGATCTAATCCGAAGGTTCGAGAAAGAGTTCTTAAAAAATTGGTAGTATATTCATATATATGAAATCCAATTAAATCGCATCCTAAAAGACCTTCAAGAAGCTCTCTTTTCCAAGGAAGTTGCATAAAAAGTTCAGGTGGTGGGAAGGGAATATGAAGAAAAAAACCAATCATTATTTTAGGAAAAAGATTTCTTAATAAAGAAGGTAAAAGCATAAGATGATAATCATGAATCCATACTATTGAGTCTTCAGTAATATGCTGGGAGACCTCATCACAAAATAGTTTATTTACCTCTACATAGGTATCCCAATAACTTTCATCATAAACTACATAAGTAGGGAAACCATGAAAAAGAGGCCAGAGGATTTTATTACAAAATCCATTGTAAAATTTATCTATCAGTTTTACCGGAATAAAAACAGGATAGGTCTTTAATTTTTTTGCTTTTTTCTTTATTATTTCAAATTTTTTTCTATCCACATGAGAGCCAATCCATCCAATCCACACATAATTTTTAATCTCAGATTTTTTGAGAAAGGTTTCTAAACCTGAAACAAGTCCTCCAGGACTTTTTGAAAAACTTAAATCTGGTTTAACAGTAAAAGGCAGACGATTAGCTACTATAATTAGTTTTTTAGAGTGATTTTTCATAGATTTTTAAGATTTTTTAAAATTCTTAATTAAAAACTAAGACAAACTTTTGTTTTTGTCAAGTTTTAATAAAATATTTGAGTTTGTGTAGTTGATATTGAAAGAACTTATTGTAAAATTTTTTGTTATGAGTGTATTAATAGGAATTAGCATTTTTCCTTTAGACAAGGGAGAAAGTGTTAGTGAGTATGTAGCAAGAGCTGTTGAAGTAATAGAAAAATCGGGATTACCTTATTTATTAACTCCTATGGAAACAGTTATTGAAACCGATAATATAGAATCTGCTTTAAAAATTGTAGAAGATTGTTTTAAGGCTTTGGAGAGAGATTGTAATCGTATAATTGTCAACATAAAAATAGATTTTAGAAAGGCTAAGTCAGGTCGTATTAAAGCCAAAATTGAATCAGTAGAGAAAAAACTCGGTAAATCATTAAGTAAAGTTTAAGGAGGACTTTTTGAAACCTCAAAAGATAGTTTTAGCCTATTCTGGCGGTCTTGATACTTCTGTTATTTTGAAATGGCTTATAGAAAAATATAAGTGCCCTGTTATTGCCTTTTGTGCAGATCTTGGGCAAGAGGAAAACTGGGAGGAAATTAGAGATAAGGGTTTAAAATGTGGTGCAGAAAAAGTAATAATAAAGGATTTAAAAGAAGAATTTGTTAAAGATTATGTGTTTTTTGCTGTAAAGGCAGGGGCAAGGTATGAAGATTGGTATCTCATGGGAACATCTCTTGCTCGTCCTCTTATTGCAAAAGAGCAGGTTAAAATTGCTTTAGAAGAAGGAGCAGATGCTGTTTCCCATGGTGCAACTGGAAAGGGAAATGATCAGGTTCGTTTTGAATTAACTTATTCTGCTCTTGCTCCACATCTTAAAATTATTGCACCTTGGAGAGAATGGGATTTTAAGGGAAGAAAGGATCTTATAGAATATGCTAAAAAACACGGAATTCCTGTACCCGTAACTTCTGAAAAACCTTATAGTATTGATGCCAATCTTTTTCATATAAGCTATGAGGGAGGAATTTTGGAAGATCCCT
This sequence comes from Thermodesulfobacterium geofontis, assembly GCA_002877985.1. GTDB lineage: Bacteria > Desulfobacterota > Thermodesulfobacteria > Thermodesulfobacteriales > Thermodesulfobacteriaceae > Thermodesulfobacterium > Thermodesulfobacterium geofontis_A. The sequence goes on from PNIK01000065.1 coordinate 12,320, forward strand.
GGGTTGAACCACCTGAGGATATGTTTATTATGACTGTTTCTCCCGAAAAAGCACCCGATAAACCTGAATATATAGAAATTGAATTTGAAAAGGGAGAAGCTTCAGCTGTAAATGGAGAAAAACTAAGTCCTGCAGAACTTCTCAAAAAGCTTAATAAGATAGGAGGAAAGCATGGAATTGGAAGGGTTGATATGGTAGAAAATAGATTTATTGGGCTTAAAAGTAGAGGAGTTTATGAAACTCCTGGAGGAACAATTCTTCATATAGCTCATCGTGCTTTAGAACAGATTACTCTTGATAGAGAAGTTATGAGACTAAAAGACATCCTTATGCCCAAAATAGCAGAGCTTATTTATTATGGATTCTGGTTCAGTCCAGAGTTCCAAGCTTTAAAAACCATGATAGAAAAGACTCAAGAAAAGGTATCTGGTGTTGTAAGACTTAAACTTTATAAAGGAAATGTAATGGTAGTTGGGAGGAAAAGTCCTTATAGTCTTTATAAAAAGGAACTTGTAAGTTTTGATGAGACTGGAGGATATGAACAAAAAGATGCAGAAGGGTTTATAAAACTTCAGGCGCTTAGGCTTAAAACCTTCAATTTATTAAAGGGAGGGGATTTATGAAGATATTCGTAGATACTGCCAAGATTGAAGAAATAAGAAAAGTAAAGGAATGGGGGATTCTCGATGGAGTTACTACTAATCCAACTCTTCTTTCTCAAACAGGAAAACCTTGGAAAGAGGCGGCTCTTGAAATACTTAAAGAAGTTCCGGACAAACCTGTATCTTTAGAGGTTATAGCAACTGATTTTGAGGGAATGGTGAAAGAAGCAAGAGAACTTGCCAAAATGGGAGATAATGTAGTTATAAAAATACCTTTTACCTACGAAGGGATTAAAGCAGTTCAGGTTTTAAGAGTAGAGGGAATCAAAACTAATGTAACTTTGGTATTTTCCCCGCTTCAAGCTTTACTTGCAGGAAAAGCTGGAGCTACCTATGTTTCCCCTTTTATAGGAAGAATTGATGATATAGGCTATAATGGGATAGGTGTCTTGGAAGAAATTATCCAGATTTATACCTTTTATGATTTTGAAACAGAAATAATTGCTGCAAGTATTCGTCATATTGATCATGTTAAACAGTGTGCACTCTTAGGAGTTGATATAGCAACTATTCCTTTTAAAGTAATAGAACAGATGTTTAAACATCCACTTACAGATGTAGGTTTAAAGAGATTTCTGGAAGATGCAAAGATAGCTAATATAACCATACTTTAATGTTTTTTGGGGACATTAAGTTATTTTATTTGATAAACCATTTTAGAAATACCCTTTTAGATAGTATTTTGCCTATTTTCAGTATTCCCACTTTTATTGACTTTTTTTATATTTTGGTAAGTTTTTTTCTATTAATTAAGTATTCTCTAAAAAAATATTTGGCAATTCTGATTTTTATGATTTTAGGCTTTATAGTGATTGATTTTAGTTGCGGGAATGTTTTAAAGCCTATCTTTAAAAGAGAAAGGCCCTTTATCAGTATTTCTAATATCTATTATTATTCCAATAAAAAATTTATCTATCTTGAAAAACCTTTGCAGAAAAAATCAAGTTTTAGTTTTCCTTCCTGTCATGCAAGTAATTCCTCTTTTCTTTCTTTTTTTCTTTCCTTTTTCTATCCAAGTTTAGCCTTAATACTTTATCCTTTTTTTATTCTTGTAGGATGGTCTCGTATTTATTTGGGTGTTCATTTTCCTTTTGATGTTTTGGGAGGCTGGATCTTTGGTTTTATTTTTGCCTTTATCTTTTATAAAATCTGCAGGAGGGTTCTTTTTGAAATTTCTGCAAAATAAAAAATTTATATTAGCTCTTTTCTTTATTTTGATTCTTTTTTTCTTAAAAATGACTTATCTTTATTTTTTAGATCTTCCTTTATCATATGATGAAGCCTATTATTGGGATTGGTCAAGATTTTTGGATTTTGGCTATTATAATAAACCACCTATGATAGCTTGGATAATAAGAGTTTCAACTGAATTTTTTGGAAATACAGAATTTGCAGTAAGATTTCCAGCCTTAATTCTCACAACTTTAACTATATTTTTTTCCTATTTATTAGTTTATAAATATTTTAATGAAAACAAGGCTTTTTTGCTTTTATTAACCTTTTCTTTTATTCCTATTTTAACAGTTTATAGTTTTATAATTACTATTGATCCACCTTTAATATTTTTTTGGATCTTATCCTTATTTTTCTTTTTAAGATATCTGGAAAATTCCAATTATAAAAATGCTATTTTTACAGGATTTTTCATAGGTCTTGGGCTTTTAACTAAACAGACTATGTTCACTTTTTTATTTTTAGGTATTACTTATCTCCTAATTTTTAATAAAGACTTATTTTTTAAAAAGGAAACCTTTCTTTTGTTTCTGATAGCGCTTTTAGTTTATTTTCCCAATATCTACTGGAATTATATTCATCAATTCATTTTGGTAAAACATACAGAGGAACATTTTAGTAGAAAAACCTTCTCCCTTTTTTCTTTTTTAAAATTTTTCAGAGACTCCATAAGTGTTTATACACCTTTATTTTTGTTTTTCCTTTATACTGGAGGAGAGTATACCAAAAAATTTTTTAAAAAGGAATCTGAAGAAAAACTTAATTTTCTATATTTTCTTTCTTTCCCTGTTATTTTGGGGTTACTTTTTCTTTCCTTTTTTATTAAGCTTAATGTAAATTGGATTTTACCTTTTGTTTTAACAGGTTTTTTATTTTTCTTTGCTTATTTTTCTCTTTCCAAGGAATGGGAGATCCTTATTTTTGCCAATTTAATTTTGAGTATTCTTTTATCTATAATAGTCTATCTTTTTGGGTATTTTCCAGAAAAATTTCCTGAGCCTTTTCAGGTTTTATTGGAGAGATTTAAAGGATGGAAGGTTCTTGCAGAAAGAGTAGAAAAATATTATACTCAAAAAATACCCTTAGTTACAGAAGGAAGACAACTTGCTGCAACTCTTTCTTTTTATGTAAAAACTCATCCAGAAGTTTATGTTATGCAGTTTGATCCCTTTCCAGAAAATCAATATCATTTATGGAGAGGGGTTGATATCTTGAAAGGAAAAGAGGTTTTAATAGTAAAAAAAGATTTTTCAGAACCCTATTATTTAAAAAATACAAAAAAACTTGATGAAATAACCATAAAAACGACTAAAAAAAGATATAAAAAATTTTCCATATGGAAAGGTATTTTAGATTTTTAAAGTGAGAACATGGCTTATTATTGTCAAGAATGTGGATACAGAAGTTTAAAATGGCTTGGCAGATGTCCTGAATGTGGGGAATGGAATACCTTTGTTGAAGAGAAGGAAAAAAAGGAAAAAGGAAAAAGTATATCTTATGAAAAGGCAAAAGCTCAAAAACTTTCTGAAATTATTTTTGAACCTCAAAAAAGATTAAAAACAGGTTTCACCGAATTTGATCAGGTTTTAGGAGGAGGGATTGTTTCCTCATCTCTAATTCTTATTGGTGGAGATCCTGGGATAGGAAAATCAACTTTATTAACCCAGATAGCAGGTATTCTTTCTGAAAAAGGCATAAAAGTAGTTTATGTCTCAGCAGAAGAATCAGTTGAACAGGTAAGTTTAAGGGTTGATAGACTGGGAATAAACAGGAATTTTTATTTTATTTCTGATACCAATTTAGCTTCTATTATAGAAGCGGTTGAAGAGATAAAGCCTCACCTTTTGATTGTGGATTCTATTCAGACTGTTTATCTTCCGGAACTTGAAAGTTCTCCCGGAGGGGTTTCACAGGTAAGGGAATGTGCAAATGTACTTATGCGTTTAGCTAAGGAAAAAGGCATTGTAGTGGTTCTTGTTGGGCATATTACTAAAGGTGGTATTATAGCAGGACCAAAAATTTTAGAACATTTAGTAGATGTGGTTCTCTATTTAGAAGGGGAAAAAGAAACGGGTTTTAGAATTTTAAGGGCTGTTAAAAATCGTTTTGGTCCTGTAAATGAAATAGGAGTTTTTTTAATGACAGAAAAGGGACTTGTTCCTCATTTTCAGTATGAAGACTTTTTCCTTTCAGGAGAGGAAGGAGCAATATTTTGTGTAATAGAAGGAACAAGACCTATTTTGGTTACTGCTCAAGCTTTAGTAACTAAAAGTTATTTTGTAGTTCCAAGAAGAACAGCTGTTGGTTTTGATCCCATTAGGCTTTCTCTTTTAGTTGCTATTTTGGAAAAAAAACTTGGATTTAATTTTAGGGATCAGGATATTTATGTGAAAATAGCAGGGGGTTTAAAGGTAAAAGAGCCTTCTGCAGATCTGGCAATTGCTATAGCATTGATATCAAGTCTTCTTGAAAAACCATTGCCTGCCAAAACCATTTTTATTGGAGAAATAGGGCTTTCTGCTGAATTAAGATCTGTAAAAGACATATCATTGAGATTAAAAGAGGCTGAAAAAAAGGGGTTTAAAAGGGCTTTTATTCCTTATTCAGCAAATATTAAAGAAAAGGATTTTAAAATGGAAATTTTTCCTTGTAAAAAGGTGTCAGAAGTCTGTAAATATATTTTTAGCTAAGATGTTAGATAGCTTATTACATTTATGGAATAACAGAGAGGAATTAAGAAAATTTTTAGGAAAACATCCTTATTTAGGTCCTTTTTTATTTATAATTTTTCAGGCTTTACAGGTTGTTTTAGCTCCGGTTCCTGGGGAAGCAACTGGTTTTTTAGCGGGATTTTTTTTTGGTGCCTTTAAAGGGTGTTTAATAAGTATTACTGGAATTGTGATAGGTTCTTCCATGGCATTTTATATAGGAAGATATTTTAAAAGAAAGTTTCTAGTAAAATATGAGAAATCACCTCGTTATTTAAAGATTAAAAAAATTTTTAGAAAATATGGAACTACAGGTGTCTTTTTTCTTTATGTATTTCCTGGATTCCCTAAGGATATTTTAAATTACCTTTTGGGACTTATGCCCATATCTTTTAAAGCTTTTATACTTATCTGCAGTATAGGAAGATTACCAGGAACCTTTGCCCTTTCTTTACAGGGGGATGTGGTTTATGGAGGGCATCCTTATAAAATTTTCATTGTTTATGGAATTTTTGGAATTGCCTTTTTAATTTTTTTCCTCTTTAAGAAAAAGATTGAGAATTGGCTTTATATAGACTTTTAAAAATTACCATTTAATTCTCACCTTAACCCCTCTTTCAGCAAGATAATCTTTTATTTCTTTAATAGTATACATTCCATAGTGAACCATAGAGGCAATAAGGGCTGCATCAGCTTTTCCTTCTGTTAATACCTGATAGAGATGTTCTGGATGTCCTGCTCCGCCTGATGCTATAACAGGAATATTTACAGCTTCCGCTATCATTCTGGTAATAGTTAACTCATAACCCTCCTTTGTTCCGTCTGCATCGATAGAATTAAGACATATTTCACCTGCTCCAAGATTTTCAGCCTCCTTTGCCCACCAGACTGCATCAATTCCCATAGGTTGTCTTCCACCTTTAATCCAGACTTCATATCCAGAAGGGATTTTTGAAGAGGGCTCTACCTTTTTTACATCCATCCCAAGGACAATACACTGAGAACCAAAGGCTTTTGCTCCTTCATAAATGAGCTTAGGATTTAAAACAGCTGCAGTATTTACTGAAACCTTTTCAGCACCTGCAAGTAAGACCTCCCTCATATCATCTAAGCTCTTTATCCCTCCTCCTACAGAAAAGGGAATAAAAATACGTTCAGCAGTTTTTCTAACTACATCAATCATTATTTTTCTGTGCTCAGCACTTGCTGTAATATCATAAAATACAATCTCATCAGCACCTTCTAAATAATATTTTTCAGCCATCTCAACAGGGTCACCAACCTCAATATTATTCTTAAACTTTATACCCTTAGTAGTTTTTCCATCTTTTACATCTAAACAAACAACAATTCTTTTACTCAACATAGCTTTGGGAGAACCTCCCAAAAAGATTTTAAGCTCAAGTAAAACCAAATCCCTTGCTACTACAGGAAGAACTCCTTAAAGAAGTGGGTTTATTAGAATAAAAGCCTGAAAGGAGTTTTTGAATATTTTGAGAGCCACAATAGGGGCATTTTATTTTTTTTTCTTCCTCTTTGTTAAAAATAAGTTTTTCAAAATTTTTTCCGCAGTCTAAGCAACTAAATTCATAAATAGGCATAATAAAAACCCCCCTTTTAGTAATTAAGAACATCGTTATAATAAGAAAATTTTTTTTAAATTCAAGATAATTTAGTAAATATTTCTGAAAGGATTTTAGAAGCTTTACCCTTTAAAAAATAATCGGTTATAGAAAAAGTATAAGGAGTTTCTTCAAGATTTATTTCTACAATTTTTGCACCCCTTATTTTTGCAATATAAGGAAGTTCAGCTGCAGGATAAACAACCCCTGATGTTCCAATTACTAACATGAAATCACAAGAGCTTACTTCTGTTTCTGCTTTTTTTCTCACAGAAAAGGGTATAGATTCTCCAAAAAATACCACATCTGGTTTTAAGGGAATTTCACATTTTGGACATTTAGGATAAGGAAGCTTTTCAATTAATTCTTTTCTTACTTCTTCTTTTTTACCACATCCTAAGCATAAAAGCCATTTACAATTTCCATGAAATTCTATAACATTTTTACTTCCAGCTTCCTGGTGAAGGCCATCTATATTTTGAGTAATTACAGCCTTTAGATATCCCCTTTTTTCCATTTCAGCTAAAACTTTATGGGCAGTATTTGGTTTTGCTTCTAAAACAGTAGTAAACATATCTCTTATCATTTTCCAGACCTTAGCAGGATTTTTTAAAAAGGATTCGATATGAGCAAATTCCTCAGGATCGTATTTAGACCAGAGTCCTTGAGAGCCTCTAAAAGGAGGAATGCCACTTTCCACAGAAATTCCTGCACCTGTAAAAGCTACTAAGTATTTAAAACTTTTTATAAGCTCTGCAACTTTTCTATATAAATCCATTAGCCACCCTTTGTTTCTTCAAAAAGCCAGTTTGAAAAGCACTCATTTGTTTTTTCTATTTTCATTCTTGCTATGCAAGGACAGGTATAAGAATGTAGTTCAAGGATTTTTTGTTCTACTAAATCTGCAAGAGATTCTCTTGTTTTAACTATCAAAATAGCCTCTTTTGCTTCTTCTATTTTTCCTTTCCACCAATACATGGATTTAACTTCTTGATAAATATTAATGCAAGCACAGAGCCTTTCTTCAAGAAGGGTTTTTCCTATTTTTTGAGCCTCTTCTTTGGATCCACAAGTTACATAAAGAAACACAATTTTTTCTTTCATATGACTTCTACCTCCACTTCTTCATTTTTTTCAAATCCTAAAAGATCTTCAGGAATACAGAGTATTCCCTTTGCTTTTACTAAGGTCATAATAAGTCCTGATTTACTTAAAAGAGGATCTGCCCAAAGATCTCCATTTTTTTCTTCTAAAGACACCCTTATAAAATCAGTTCTTCCTGCCTGCGAAAAAATACTTTTTGTTAATTTAGCTTTAATTTTTGTTTTATAAAATTTATCAGTGATTCCGAGCATTTTTTCCAAAACAGGTTTTACAAATAGCTCAAAGCAAATATAAACTGCTACAGGATGTCCAGGTAATCCAAAGACAGGTTTTTTATTGCATACTCCTGCTATAATTGGTTTTCCTGGTTTGATAGAAACTCCGTGAAAAATAATACCTGGTTTCCCAAGTTCGTTAATAATCTGAGCAGTCATATCTTTTATTCCTGCACTTGTTCCTCCTGTAATTAAAATAACGTCTGCAGAACTATAAGCTCTATCAACTAAAGCTTTTATATCCTTGTAACTATCTTTAACAATTCCCATTTTGAGAGGTACACCACCTGCTTCATCAATTAGACCAGCCAAAACAAAAGAATTAATATCTCTTACTTTTCCAGGGATTGTCTTTTCTGTATGAGGTATAATCTCATCTCCAGTAAGGATTATGGCAACAGTGGGTTTTTTAACTACTTTAATTTCAGCAATTCCTAAACCTGCAAGAGCGCCTATATCTTGAGGCTTTAACTTACGCCCCTTCGGTATTACAAGTTCTCCTTTTCTTATGTCTTCATCTTCAAAAATAACGTTTTCTCCTGGGCCAACAGGTCTTAAGACTTCTATTAGATCAGGAGAAATTATATTTACATGTTCAAGCATAATCACTGCATCAGCTCCATCTGGAAGCATACCTCCTGTTCCTATCTCGGCAGCTTCCCCCTGCCCTAAAGAAAAATTAGGAGCTTTACCCATAGGAATATGGCCTTTTACAGTTAAATAGGCAGGCATAGTTTCTTTAGCTCCAAAGGTATCCTGAGATCTTACTGCAAAGCCATCAACTGTAGATCTTCTAAAGCCTGGAAGATTTTCAGGAGCATAAATATCTTCATAGGTGATTCTGTTATAAGCAACTTCTATAGGAATTAATTCAAAGGGAAGAGAAGCAAATTCTACATGTTCTAAAAGGAGTTTAATACTTTCTTTTAAGGAGAGATAATTTTTATCAAGCATTTGAAAAAATTTTTTAATTTATTGTACTCAAATTAAGGAAAAAGTAAAGTATGCCAAAAAATTAAAAAATTAAAGAAAAATTTTAAATAATAAAAAAAAACTAAAAATTCCTAAAATGAAAGTTGACTTTTTTTAAAAATTACATAAAAAATTCCTAAAATGAAAGTTGACTTTTTTTTAAAAATTACATATAAAATTTTTTAGAATTTATAAAAATTTTAAATAAATTATATTTTTAAGCAATAAAAGGAGGTGAAGAAATGAGTATGAAGTTAACAAGAA
>PNIK01000057.1 GCA_002877985.1 Thermodesulfobacterium geofontis
AGCCTTCACTCCAGGAACACTCTTAGCAAGTTCAATGGCTTTTATTCTTTGAGCCTCAGTTTCTACTACTCCTGTTAAAGTTACAACCCCGTTTAAAGTATCAACATCTATGGAAAAAGCTTTAATTTCTTTATCCTCTATAAGTTTAAGTTTTACTTTTGTGGTAATTGTTGCATCATCTATCTGAGTTCCTATACTTCTTGGATCTGTTGCGACTTTATATCCAACTGCAGCGCCTGTTCCAACAAGGACCCATCCACAACCTGAATTTAATGCCATAACACAAAAGAAAATAAAAAGGCTTAAAATCTTAAAAATATATTGATTTTTCTTGATTTTATTCTGGAAAAAAATTAATAGAAACATAAACACCCTCCTACGAAAATTTAGAATTTAATTTTAACATCTTAATTTCAAAAATAAACTTTTTGGCAAAAACTTATTAAAGGTTTGAATTAATACCTTAGAATTTTAACCGAAAAATTTTCTGGTTAAAGATACAAGGAACTCACATATTTAAGAATTAATTTTTCGTCTTTCTCTGAGATATTCCATCCTGTTGATTCCGCAAATTCCTTTAAACGTTCTATTTTAGATGATTTGGGTATAGCAATTACATTTGGCTTTTTTATTAACCAATTGAGTGCAAGCTGGGAAGCTGTCTTATTGTACTTTGAAGCAATCTTTTGAATAAATTTGTCCTCAGGAATAGCCCCTCTTGCTAATGGTGAATAAGCTAAAGTCTTTCCATAGCAGACATGCTTTCAAGGAGAGGAATTCTGGGATTAGGCGCATGAATGTCCATCTCCGTACATTTCAGCAGTATCAATAAGGGTTAATCCTAATTCGATTCCCCTTCTTAAAAGTTCTATCATTTTTTCGTCTTGAGAATAATCAGGACTTAAAAACCCTCCAATCCCCCAAGTCCCCATTCCTATTGCTGGAATAAGAACTCCTGTTTTATCAAGTTCTTTATATTTCATTTTTATTTAAATTCTGGCAAAATTTTTAATAAGATTAATAAGAATCAACATTCTCAAAATAGGTAATTGCTTTTTTAGCATTTATTTTCATACGCGGTTTCTTTCTTCCCTATTTCAAGGACACATGTAATAACAAAGGATGATCCGGTTTTCTTACTAAAGAACCACTTATAATCCCAAAAAGTTTTTTTAAGATTTTTTATTTTTTACCATTTTTATTCTTACTTTACTATTTTTTAATTTTCTTAAAAATATAAAATTTATTTTAAGTTGAAATAAGTTTAATAATAGGGTATTTTAAAATTTTAAAAAATATTAAAGCTGTTTCAAAGGGGGGGGTTATGAATAAAAAATTAATTAAACTTTTTGGTTTTTTAATTTTATTATTCTTTTTACCTTTAAACAAGGCTTTCCCTCAATCTTCTCTTAGTACAGAAACCCAGGTTTGCCTTTCCTGTCATAAAATAGTAACCCCTGGAATAGTAGAAGATTGGAAGAAAAGCTTACACTCTCAAATAACCTTAAAAGAGGCTTTAAAAAAAGATACTCTTTCCCGTAAAGTAAATTTAGGTTCTAATTCCATAAAAAATGAAAACACAGTAATAGGTTGTGCCGAGTGCCATACTATAAATCCCGAATTTCATAAAGATACCTTTGATCATAATGGATTTAAAGTTCATATAGTTGTTTCTCCAAAAGATTGTGCAATATGCCATTTAAAAGAAGTAGAAGAATATAATAAAAATCTTATGTCCAAAGCTTATGTAAATTTAAAGGAAAATTCTTTATATGATAAACTCATCAAATCTTCTTTGGAAACCTCACCGAATAACCTCTCTGAAAATGATGCCTGTTTGGCATGTCACGGGACAAAAGTTGAAGTAAAAGGTGAAATTACAAGAAATACTCAGCTGGGAGAAATGAAATTTCCTTCTCTTTCAGGATGGGTAAATAATGGTGTAGGAAGGATAAATCCTGATGACTCAAAAGGAGCCTGCACACCTTGTCACCCAAGACATTCCTTTTCCATAGAAATAGCTCGTAAACCATATACCTGTTCTCAATGTCACAAAGGACCAGATGTACCAGCTTATAAGGTTTATTCTGTAAGTAAACACGGAAACATATTCTTTTCAAAACATACTGAAATGAACTTTACAAATACTCCCTGGAAAATAGGAGAAGATTTCAAGGTCCCAACCTGTGCAGTTTGCCATATTAGTTTAATAGTAGATAATAACGAAAATGTGATTGTAGAAAGAACTCATCAGATGAATGATAGACTTTCTTGGAGGATTTTTGGATTAATATATGCTCATCCCCATCCCAAGGACTCTGATACTTCAAAAATTAAAAATAAAGCAGGACTAAATCTTCCAACAGAATTGACTGGAGAATTAGTTAAGGAAGCTTTAATAAATGAAGAAGAAATGAAAAAAAGAGAAAACAAAATGAAAGGTATTTGTTTAAGCTGTCATACAACTTCTTGGGTAGAAAATTTCTTTACCAAATTTTATAACACCATAAAAACAACTAATGAACAAACCTTGGAAGCTACCAAAATACTTCTTTTTGCCTGGGAAAGAGGTATTACTGATGCTTCCAATCCTTTCGATGAAGCAATAGAAAAAATGTGGGTTGAACAGTGGCTATTTTATGCAAATTCTGTAAGGTTTGCGGGAGCTATGGGTGGAGCAGACTATGGAGTGTTTGAAAATGGAAGATGGTATCTAAATAAAAATATACAAAATATGAAAGACTGGCTTTTATTTTTATTAAACTCTAAATAATTAATTCTTGACTTGTTTAGATTTTCAAAGATAATTTTAAATAATTTAAAATTGTGTCCGATTTTTAATATATAGATAGATTTTAGATAAAAGGGAGGCAACTATGGGATTTTTAAGTACTCTTGATAAAAAAACAAGGTTACGCTGGAAACTCATTATACCTCTTACAATAGTTACTGCTCTGGGAGTGATAATAACTGTTATCGTTACAGGTCTTTCTTTACATTGGATAACTCTTTATCATGCCAGAACTGAAACCTTCCCTTCTTATTATTCATCCATCAAGGCATCTTTAATAAAAGATATGGCAAACCCCAAATACAGAGAACTTAGAAATTATTATTTAAATTCTTTAAAAAATGTAAAAATATTTAGAACTGAAAAGGTAGATAATCAATTTGGTAGTGAAAGACAGGAATTTTATCCAACTTCTGAGGAAAAGGTCCTTATTGATAAAATACTACTGAAAAAAGAAGAAGGAGGGGTTTACAAGACCGATGATCATCTAAAAGCTATTTATGTTCTAAAAGCTGAGAATATGTGTCTTTCCTGTCATAATGTTAAACAGGGAGATATTCTTGGAAGTATTGTCATAGAAATGCCTTTTAAAAATGTTTTTTCCGCTACCAGAAAAATACAATTATTATTTGCAGTTTTAGGAATTCTGGGAATTTTAGCTACTCCTGTAATTCTTTATATAGTATATGTAGTCACTCACCGACCACTTGATAAATTAAGTAAAATCCTTGAAAAAATGGCAGAGGGAGATTTAACTGTAAAGGTTGAATTTCAGGATAGAGTTGATATAGTGGGAAGGGTTGCAAAAAGTATAGATAAGCTTTTACGTACTTTTATTCTTCTTAATGAAAAATCACTTCTTTATTCTCAAAAAATTGCTGAATCAACTGATGAAAGTTTCAAACTTATTAATAAGGCTTTAGAAAATGCAAAAATTCAGAGTACTCAAGCATCTCAGGTTGCTTCTGCTGTTGAAGAGATGAGTGCAACTATTGCAGATATTGCAAAAAACGCAAGCAGTGTCTCAGATCTTGCAGTCCAAAATATAAATATAGCTTTAGAAGGAAAAGATGTCTCTGAAGAGGCTACAAATACTATTATAAAAGCAAACGAAGATACTTTAGCCCTGAAAACTGTAATTGAAGAGCTCAACAGAAGTACTGGCGAAATTGGATACATAGTGCAGCTTATTAAAGACATTGCAGATCAGACTAATCTTCTTGCTCTTAATGCAACCATTGAAGCAGCTCGTGCAGGGGAACACGGAAGAGGATTTGCAGTAGTTGCTGAAGAAATAAGAAAACTTGCTGATAGAACTCTTAAAGCAACCGATGAGATTGCAGAAAAAATAAAAGCCATTCAGACTGAATCAACTAAAGCCTTTGAAACCATGGAAATTACAGCTAAGGAAGTTGAAAGGGCTGTAGAATCTTTAAACAAAGTAAAATTAGCTCTTGATAACATTGTGGATTCTTCGCAAAAAGTAAAAGATGCTATAGCTCAGGTTGCTGCAGCAACTGAAGAACAATCCACAGCAAGTGAAGAAATTAGCAGAACTGTAGAAGAAACCGCTAAATTAACTGCTGAAGTAAGTAATTTAATTGAAGAATTAGCTAAAACTGCTTACAGTTTAGTAAGTATTTCCTCAGACTTGAGACATAGTGCAACCTCAGTAAAGACAGAAAAATTAAAGGAACTTCTCTTTGATCTCTTTAAATCAGATCATGAAAGATTGGAACTTAGAGTTAGCGGTCATTTGATGAGATTTGAAATGCTTGATCCTGAACTTCTTGGAAATTATAAAGCCTGTGGTATAGGAAAATGGTATTATAGTGAGGAAGGAGAAAGATTTAAAGGCTATCCTGTATTTCAAGAGTTTGAAGAAGTTCATAAAAGATATCACTTGATTTGTAAAGAAATTGTCCTTGCTTATAATAGTAAAGATAAAGAAAGAGTTAAAACTTTAATAGCTGAAAAAGAACCACTTGCAGAAAGGTTGATGTCTTTATTTGAAAAAATGAAAGAAATTTATTTAAGGGAGCTAAAAAAAGAGTTGTAGTTTCAAATTTTTCTTGTATATTGCTGGAATTTTTATATAATAATCTTAATGATTTATTATCGTCCCTGCAGTCTTGATGAATTTATAGGGCAAAAAAGAATAAAAGATGAGCTTTCTATTTATATTTCTTCTGTAAAAAAGAGAAATGATATTTTCCCTCATACATTTTTTATCGGTGCCCCTGGACTTGGAAAAACTACTCTTGCAAGAATTATAGCTTATGAATTAAAAAGGGACTTAAAGATTACTTCAGGTCCTGTTCTTGACAAAACTGGGACTCTTGCTGCAGTTCTTACCAATTTAAAAGAAGGGAATATTCTCTTTATTGATGAAATTCATAGAATGCCAAAGCCCTGCCAGGAAATTCTTTATACTGCTATGGAAGATTTTGCTTTAGATATTGTGATAGGAAAAGGAAATACAGGAAAAACTATAAGATTAAATCTTCCCAAATTCACTCTCATTGGAGCTACAAACAAGCCAAATCTTTGTTTAGCTCCCCTCAGAGATAGATTCCAGCTAATTTTCAAATTAGATTATTATAAAGATGAAGAATTGAGAGATATTATTATAAAAGTGGGCAAAAGCTGGGGACTTGAATTAGAAAAAGATTCAGCTCTTAAGCTTGCTAAAGCTTCTAAAGGCATACCAAGACAGGCTTTAAACCTTATAAGGAGGCTGAGAGAATTCATTTTACTAAATTCAAAAGCAGAAAACAAAAAATTATTAAAAGTATCTTCTCAGGAATTTGAAAAATTTTTAAAGCTACTTGATATTGATGAGTGGGGACTAACTCCTGAAGACAGAAGATGTCTTTTAACTCTTTATAAGGAATTCAAAGGTGGTCCTGTGGGTATTACAGCCCTTGCACTTTCTGCAGAAATAACTCCTGAGGAATTTGAAACTATTTATGAACCAGCTTTGATAAGAATGGGACTTATTGCTCGTACAAAAAGAGGAAGAGTTCTCACCCCAAAAGGCTATCTTTATTTAAAGGAAAAGTTTAAAATCCCTTATAAAGAGGAAGTAGAGTGTCTCTTTTCAAACTAAGTCCCTATAGCTTGGTAGAAAAAAAGGGGAAAGAACCCATTGTTGCCATTACCGCATATGATTATGTGTCTGCAAAGCTTGCTGAAGAAGCTGGATTTGATTTCGTTTTAATAGGGGATTCTGCAGCTATGGTGGTTCTCGGAGAGGGAGATACCTATTCCATAGGAATGGAAGAGATGCTTCTTTTCTGTAAAGCTGTAAGTAAAGGAGCTCCCAATATTCTTCGTATAGGAGATATGCCCTTTTTATCCTATCAGATATCTAAAGAAAAAGCTATTTTAAATGCAGGAAGATTTTTAAAAGAGGGAAGATGTCACGGAGTTAAAGTTGAAGGAGGAGAGGAAGTAATTGAAATTATTTCGGCTATCGTAAAAGCTGGTATCCCTGTTTTGGGACATATTGGTCTTACTCCCCAGAGAAGTATGGAACTGGGAGGACTAAAAGTTCAGGGAAAAACTGTAGAGAGTGCCCAGAAATTATTAAAAGATGCTAAATTATTGGAAGAAGCTGGTGTTTTTGCTATTGTTATTGAATGTGTACCCGCAGAGCTTGCTAAATTAATTACAGAAAGAGTAAAAATTCCAACCATAGGAATAGGTGCAGGTCCTTATACAGATGGACAAATACTTGTATTTCACGATGTAGTAGGACTTTATTCTGAAATGCGCCCCAAATTTGTAAAAACCTATTTTAATGGATATGAAAATTTTAAAAAGGCTCTAAAAGATTTCATAAACGATTGTAAAAACAAAAAATTTCCTTCGGAAAAGGAGAGTTTTAAAATTTCTGAAGAGGTGTTGAAACAAATAAAAATTGGTGTAAAGTTTTAAGATTATAAAAATTTTGGAAAGAGGTGAAAAGGTGGCAAAACAAAAGATGAAAACTAATAGATCCGCAGCCAAAAGATTTAAAGTCACTGCTACAGGAAAGATATTACATAGAAAATCAGGAAGAAGCCATTTATTAAGAAAAAAAAGTAAAAAAAGTAAAAGACATCTAAAACTTGAAAAAGAACTCTTTTCTGGATATTACTCTCATATAAAAAAATGCATTCCTTATAAATTTTAAAAAGTTCTATATTATTCTTAAAGGAGGAGATTTCTATGCCAAGAGCTAAGGGTGGTTTTAAAACAAGAAGAAGACACAAAAAGTTGATAAAACTTGCTAAGGGCTATTGGGGACAGAGAAAAAATGTTTTTAGAAGAGCAAAAGAAACTGTTGAAAGAGCTTTAGTATATGCTTATAGAGATAGAAGGCAGAAAAAAAGAGACTTCAGAAGACTCTGGCAGATTAGAATTAATGCAGCAGCAAGATTAAATGGACTAAATTACAGCAAATTTATGGGTGGATTAAAGAAAGCAGGAATAGAGCTTGACAGAAAAGTTCTGGCAAACTTGGCTATAAATGAACCTGAGGTTTTTTCTAAATTAGTAGAGATTGCTAAAGCCCATTGGCAATAATTTAAACAATTCTTAACATGATCTCTGATGAAATAGAAAAACTTAAAAAGGAAATCTGGAGTAGCTTTGAAAAGATAGAAGATCTTTCTCAATTAGAAAGTTTCCGAATTAAATACTTAGGAAAAAAGGGCAAAATCACTTCTTTTCTTAAACTTTTAAAAGATCTTCCCTTAGAGGAAAAAAAACTTTTGGGAAAGGAGCTTAATGAATTAAAAGATGAATTAGAAGAAAGACTAAGGGAAAAAGAAAGAGAAATCCTTTTTAAGGAAGAGGATAAAGATTTAGGTTTAGACCTTACCTTACCAGGAAGATCCCTTTCTATTGGTACCCTTCATCCTCTTACTCAAATAATTGATGAACTGTGTCAAATATTTTCAAGACTTGGTTTTGAGGTAGTAACTGGTCCTGAGATAGAAACAGAATATTACAATTTTACTGCTTTAAATATTCCTGATTGGCATCCTGCAAGAGACATGCAGGCAACTTTCTACCTTAAAAATGGAGCTTTATTAAGAACTCATACCTCTCCTATGCAAATTAGAGCAATGCTTGAGCGCAAGCCTCCTTTAAGAATTGTTGCTCCTGGAAAGGTTTATCGCTGTGATGCAGATATTAGGCATTCTCCAATGTTTCATCAAATAGAGGGATTAATGGTAGATAGAAATGTAAGCTTTTCAGATCTTAAGGGGGTTTTAATTTATTTTGCAAAAGAAGTTTTCGGAGAAAAAACCAAAGTAAGGTTTAGACCAAGCTATTTTCCTTTTACTGAACCAAGTTTAGAAATGGATATCGAGTGTGTTATCTGTAAAGGGAGAGGATGCAGAGTTTGTGGATCTGCCGGATGGCTGGAAATACTCGGAGCTGGAATGGTTCATCCAGAAGTTTTTAAAGCTGTTAATTATGATACAGAAATTTGGCAGGGCTTTGCTTTCGGACTTGGTATAGAGAGGATTGCTATGATAAAGTACGGTATAGATGATATAAGAATGTTTTTCGAAAACCACCTTCTCTTTTTGCAGAGTTTTAAATAAGTAGGAGATTCTAATGAAAATTCCTATAAGCTGGCTTTCAGAATTTATTGAATTAAAGGTTAGTCCTGAAGAAGTTGCAGAAATTCTTACCATGGGCGGGGTTGAAGTAGAAAATATAGAAAGACCCTATGAAAATTTGGGAGAATTAATTGCAGTAAAAATCTTGGAAGTTTATAAACCAGAAGATCTTAAAGATTTGGCTGTGTGTAAAGTAACAGATGGAAAAGAAACTTTTACTGTTTTAACCACTGCTAAAGAGCAAGTAAAACCCAATTTAATAGTAGGTTTTGCTAAACCAGAAAGTTTAACCTTTGGCTTTGAAAAAGTAGAAATAAAATCTGTCAAAAATTATAAATCTTACGGAATGTTTTTATCTTCCTATGAAGCTGGGATTAGTGAAGAAAAAGAAAAACTCCTTATTCTTCCCGAAAATTCCTCTCCTGGTGAATCTATTTATAAAATCCTTGGAATTTCCGAAATTGTTCTTGACCTTGCCATAACCCCAAACAGAGGGGATCTTCTTTCCATATTTGGAGTAGCTCGAGAATTGCATACTCTTACTTCTTGGGAACTTAAACCTTTAAATTTTGAAAAAAGCTTAAGTTTAGGAGAAAAATTTCCTGGGAAAATAGAAATTTTAGACCCTGACGGATGCTTTAGATATGCAGGAAGGTTTTTTGGAAAAATAAAAGTTAAAGAAAGTCCCTTTTATATACAAAAAAGGCTATGGCTTTGCGGTCTGAGACCTATTAACAATATTGTAGATATAACTAATTATGTTCTTTTAGAACTTGGTCAACCTCTTCATGCTTTTGATTGGAGAAAAATAGAGGGAAAAACCATCCTTGTAAGAAGTGCATATCCCAAGGAAAGGCTCCTTATGTTAGACGGAATTGAAAGAGAATTTACAGAAGAAGATCTAGTTATAGCTGATGCTAAAAAAGCAATGGTTCTTGCAGGTATTATGGGTGGAGAGGAGACAGGAGTTTCTGAGACCACAGAAGATATATTTTTAGAATCCGCCTGGTTTAATCCAAAAAGAATAAGAAAATCCTCCCAAAGACATAAAATTACTACTGAAAGTTCCTACAGATTTGAAAGAAATATAGATCCAGAGGGGGTTATTTGGGGATTACTCAGAGCAAGTGAGCTTATTTTAAAAATTGCTGAAGCACAAACATACTCTGAAGTGATAGATGTTTATCCTAAACCCTTTTCCTCTCCTAAGATAAACTTGCCTACTCAAAAAATTGTCAAATACCTTGGATTTTCAGTTCCTTCTGAGGAAGTAGAAAAAATTTTAAACAAAGTCGGAGAGACAAAAAAAACTGATCATGGTTTCCAAGTGGTTCCCTTTTCTTATCGCCAAGATTTAAAAATTCCTGAGGATCTTATAGAGGAAATTGCAAGAATTTATGGTTATGAAAGAATTCCCTCTACCTTCCCTGAAAGCATTCTTTATTGTAAAGGTCCTTCCAAAAAATTAGAATTTGAAAGAAAACTCAGAGATATTTTAAAATCCTTGGGATTTTCTAAGGTAATTACTTATAGTTTTATAGATCCAAAATCTTTAGAAAAGCTTAATCTTAGAAAAGAAGATAGAAGATTAAATTTTATAGAACTTGCTAATCCATTGACTTCTATTCAATCAGTTATGCGAACATCTTTGATTCCTGGTCTTATTGAAACTGCTTGTTTTAACTTTTTTAGAGAAATAAACTCTCTCAAAATATTTGAAATTGGAAAGGTCTTTTTTCCAACTAATAATTTATTAGCAGATGAGCCCCTCTATCTTGGAATCTTACTTATGGGAAATGCAAATAAAGAAAATTGGTATGAAAATTTAAGGAAATTTGATATTTATGATTTAAAAGGTTATCTGGAATCTCTTTTCAAAACCCTGAGAATCAATATAGATTTTAAACCCTATTCTTCAGAACCTTTTCTTAAAAAGGGGGCTTCTTTTGATCTTTATTTAAATGGTGAAAAAATTGGATTTGCAGGTGAGATAAAAAGTCTCATATTAAAAGAGTTTGATCTAAAAACTTGTGTATTTGTTGGAGAGATAAATTTGGAGATTCTATTTGAGAAATTTGAAAGGATAGAAAAAGAGTTGACTATTAAAAGACCGCCCAAATATCCTTCCACCTTCAGGGATGTAACCTGCATTATTAAAAAAGAAATAAAAATCGGAGAAATTTTGGATTTTGTAAAAACTCTATCTATTCCCTATTTAGAGAAAGTTAAGTGTATCAAAATTTATGAGGGTCCTCCTATCCCAGAAGGTGAAAAAAGTATAACTATAAGGTTTTGGTACAGAGCTGAGGATAGAACTTTAAAGGATGAAGAAGTTAATGATATACAGGATGCAGTAGCTAAAAGTATATTTAATAAATTTTCTGCTAAACCCAGATAAAATGCAAACTATCAACAAAAAAATAATCGTAGATAGATTACATAAAAAAGTGGGACTTTCTAAAAGAGTTTTAAAAAATTTTGTGGATGAACTTTTAGAAGAAATAAAAAAAACTTTGGAATTAGGAGAAGAGGTCAAAATTGTAAGATTTGGAAATTTTATTCCCTATAAAACAAAAAAAAGAAAGGGTAGAAACCTAAAAAATAAAAAAGAGGTAGAAATAAAACCTTTTAAAAAAATAGTGTTCCGTACAGCTCCTCAATTTAGAATCGAACTTCATAATGAAAAAAAATAATACGCAAGATGAAAGACTTTATATAAGTTTTAGCAAAGTAGTCAAACTTTTAAACACTAAACCACACATTCTTATCTACTGGGAAAAAAAGATTCCCCAATTAAAACCCTATCGCATCGCTAACAGAAAATTTTATAAAAAGGAACAAGTTAATCTTCTTTTAAAAGTAAAAAAACTTCTTGAAGAGGGATATTCTCTTGAAGGAATTAAAAAGGCTCTTATGAAAGGGGAATTTAAAGAAACTTCTCCAGAATTGCATTCTGAAAGGGATATTAAAAAACTAATTAAAGAAATTCTAAATGAACTAAAAGAGCTTTATAAAAATCTTTAAAAAATTTTATTGACTAAATTAAAATTTGTATTAATTTAAAATTAAAAAATTTCTAAATTAGGAGGTCAAAGATGGCTGAAAAATTAGGGGTTTACAAATGTAATGTATGTGGAAACATAGTTTTAGTTATGCATAGCGGAAGAGGTGAATTGGTATGTTGCGGGCAACCAATGCAGCTTATGGTTGCTGGATCAGTTGATGCTGCAGTGGAAAAGCATGTTCCAGTTATCGAGAAAAAAGGTAAAGAGTATAAGGTAAAAGTTGGAAGCACTCCTCATCCCATGACAGAGGAGCACTATATTGAATGGATTGAGCTTCATGCAGATGAAGACAAAGTTTACATTAAGTTTCTCAAACCTGGAGATGCTCCAGAGGCTACTTTCCAGGTTGAAGCTAAAAAGGTTTTAGCTAAGGAATACTGCAATCTTCATGGACTTTGGGAATCTTCAAAAGTTTGTGAACCATCAAAATTGCAGGAGGTGTATCATGAAAAAGTATAAATGTAGTGTTTGCGGAAATGTTTATGATCCTGAAATAGGAGATCCTAAGGGTGGTATTCCCCCAGGAACACCCTTTGAAAAACTTCCCGATAGTTGGAGATGTCCAAGATGTGGAAATCCTAAAAATGTATATTATCCTGAAGAGTAATTTCTGATAAGAATTAAGCTAAAAATCTTTTTAATCTTTTTAAAGGGAGGTGTCTATGATTAAGTATAGGTGTACAGTATGTGGTTATATTTACGACCCTGATGAAGGGGATCCGGAACGCGACATTCCTCCTGGAACACCTTTTGAAAACCTGCCAGATGACTGGGTTTGTCCCTCCTGCGGAGCACCAAAGAGCGAATTTGAACCAGTTTTAAAATAAAATTGAGAGTTTGCAGATGATTGGACTTGACTTATATGTGGGGATATAAAAAGTGATCTTCTACCTGAAGATTAACTAATTTAAATTTATTTGGAGATAATTATGAGCAAAATTGTTATTTTTGCCTTTAAAGGTGATTTTATGCGTTTTATTCATGTTCTTTTAAATGCTCTTGATTTAAATGAAAAGGGAATAGAAACAAAAATTGTCATTGAGGGTGAGGCAACAAAACTTATTTCTGAACTTGTTTCTGAAAAAAGCCCCTTATATAATCTCTTTAAAAAGGTTCGAGAGAAAAATCTTGTAGCAGGAGTTTGTAAGCTCTGTTCACAAAAAATGGGAACCCTTGAGTCTTCCATTAAAGAAGGCTTTACTATATTAGAAGATATGAATGGGCATGCAGGTATGGCTCCTTTTATTAAACAGGGTTATATTGTAATTACTCTTTAATCAAAAAACTAAAAAGAGGAGGAGAAAAATGGAGGCGGTTAAAATAAAAGAAGATCTTTATTGGGTTGGTGCTATAGATTGGAATGTGAGAAATTTTCACGGATATTCTACTCTTAGAGGAACAACCTATAATTCCTATTTATTAGTAGATGAAAAGATCACCCTTTTTGATACTGTAAAATACGGATTTGAAGAAGAGATGCTCTCAAGAATTAGAAATATTGTTAATCCAGAAAAAATTAATTATTTAGTTGTAAATCACATAGAACCAGACCACGCAGGAGGTTTCTTAAAAGTAGTGGAAATTATAAAACCAGAAAAAATTTTCATAACTAAAAAAGGAAAAGAGGGATTGGAAAAATATTTTCACAGGTCTGATTTTCCTTTTGAAGAGGCAGTTACAGAAAAAGAAATTAGAATAGGAAAGAGGACCATTAAATTTATAGAAACCCCCATGATTCATTGGCCAGACAGTATGATAAGCTATATTCCTGAAGAAAAAATATTAATCTCTCAGGATGCCTTTGGAGCACATTATGCTACTTCTAATAGATTTGATGATGAAGTTGATTATTGTGCCCTGATACAGGAAAGTGCTAAATATTATGCAAACATTGTCCTTCCCTATTCTCCAAGAGTTCAAAATCTTTTAAAGACAATTAAAGATCTTGGATTTGAAATAAAAATAATTTGCCCTGATCATGGAGTTGTTTGGAGAAAAAATACAGGAGAAATTATTAAACTTTATGAAAAATGGAGTAATTACATTGCAGATCCAAAGGCTGTAATTATTTATGATACCATGTGGAAAAGTACAGAAAAAATGGCTTATGCAATAATGGAAGGTATAGTAAAAGAAAATGTAGAGGCAAGGATATTTAAACTTTCTGTTTCAGATATAACTGATGTAATGACAGAAGTAATGCTTGCTAAGGGATTAGTTTTAGGTTCCCCCACATTAAATAATGGACTTATGCCTACTGTGGCAAGTTTTGTTCATTATATGAAAGGACTTAGACCAAGAAATAAAATTGGAGCTGCTTTTGGATCTTATGGCTGGAGCGGAGAATCAGTCAAACTTTTAAATGAGATTCTAAATGAAATAAAAGCTGAGGTTGTTCACGAAGGAATAAAGATAAAATTTGCACCTGATAGAGAAACCTTAAAGCAATGTGAGGAACTAGGAAAAATTGTTGCTAAAAAAATAAAAAACTCCCTTTAAGAAATAAATTGTCTGTCTATTTAAAAAAAGAAGTTTGGAATATTCTTGAGAAAGAAGATTTAAAGGATTTGCTTAAGTCTCTTAATAATTTACCTCATACCAAAATTGTAAGTTTTCTTATAGGTGCCTTTTTACATCCAAAAGAAGAAGTTCGCTGGAAGGCAATAATAGGTTTTGGATACATAGTTTCTCAAATAGCCAATAAGAATTTGGAAAGGGCAAGAGTAATAATAAGACGCCTTCTTTGGATGCTTAATGAAGAATCAGGAGGTATGGCTTGGGGAGTACCAGAAGGCTTTGCTGAAGCAATGTACAATCACGATGTTTTAAAAAATGAATACCTTTCTATTTTTATTTCTTATATCTGGAACACAGAAGATACCCTAAAATATAAAGCAGATAATTACTTAGAATTTCCTCCTGCTCAGAGAGGAGTTATATGGGGAATAGGCAGACTTGCTCAAAAGTATAGAATAGATCTCTTAGAAAAAGATGCACACTTTCATGTATATAAACATCTCATTGAATCTCCTGATTTAGCAGTAAAATTTTTAAGTCTTTGGAGTTTAAACAACCTCTATCCCTTTCCTGAAAGTTTTAAAATGGATTCTTTAAAAATTAAAAACGCTATCGATTTTCTTAATAAAGAAAATTTTGACTATTTAATGTTTGACGGAAAAAAAATCGCAAGAAAACATATATCACATCTAAAAAAGATTTTAAAATTTCTTTAAAGACTTTATTTTCTTCAAAAATGGTTTATATTTTATCTGCTATGCATAAACTGACTCAAACTTATAGAAATGTGGATTTGGAAAAATTAATCAAAAGCTATAAGGAAAAATTACATGATTTAAGGGGGTGTCTTTGAACCCCTAAAATTAAAAATAAAACTTGCTAAAATAGAAGAAGAACTTCAAAAAAAAAGAGATTGGGATTCTGAAGAAGTAAAGGATTTATTAAAAGAAAGAGCTCAAATTTCAGAAAAATTGTCTATTCTTGAAAACCTTTCTAAAAAATTTGAAGAAATTCTTGACTGGTATTCTCTGTATAAAGAAGATAGAAATTCAGAGACATTTAATGCCCTTTTAGAGGAAATATATTTCTTTGAGAAGACTTTTAAAATTGAAGAAACCAAACTTTTACTTTCCGGGGAATACGATCAATCTTCTGCAATATTAAGCATTCATGCAGGTACAGGAGGAACAGATGCTCAAGATTGGGCAAGTATTCTTCTCAGAATGTATGTAAAATGGGCTGAAAAAAAGGGATATAAAGTAAAAATTGTGGATGTACTTCCTGGAGAAGAGGCGGGGATAAAAAATGTAGTTCTCCTTATTGAGGGAAAAAGAGCTTATGGTTATTTAAAAGGAGAAAAGGGAGTTCATAGATTAATAAGGATTTCACCTTTTAATGCAAATTCTAAACGCCACACCTCCTTTGCCTCTGTTACAGTTATTCCCGAAATTGAAGAAGACATTGAGGTTGAGATAAAACCAGAGGATTTAAAAATTGAAACTATGAGAGCAAGCGGGCATGGTGGACAGCATGTAAATAAAACTGAAACTGCAGTGAGGATCACCCATCTCCCTACTGGAATAACAGTAACCTGTCAGAACGAAAGAAGTCAATACTTAAATAAAATGACTGCACTTAAAATATTAAGATCAAAACTTTATCAGCTTGAAAAACAAAAGCTGGAACAGAAAAAGGAAAATCTGATTGGAGAAAAAAAAGAAATAAGCTGGGGAAATCAAATAAGAACATATACTTTGCATCCCTATAAAGTGGTTAAAGATCATAGAACTCAATATGAATCTTACAAAGTAGAAGAAGTTCTTGATGGAGAGATTGATGAGTTTATAAGAGAATATCTTTTATGGGAATCTAAACAAAAATTTAAGACTTATTAAAGTGAAGAAAAAATGAAAAAATATAAAGCTCTTGTTATGTTAGAGGATGGGATCCATTTTTGGGGATATTCCTTTACTATAAGAGGGGAGACCTTTGGAGAAGTTGTTTTTAATACTGGAATGACAGGTTATCAAGAAATACTTACTGATCCCTCCTATTACGGACAAATTGTTACTATGACTTATCCACTTATTGGAAATTATGGAGTTAATCATGAGGATATGGAAAGTGAAAAGATCCAAGTTGCAGGTTTTATTATAAGAGAGTATCAACCTTTCTATAGTAATTGGAGAGCTGAAAAATCCTTAGAGGAGTGGCTTTCTGAAAATAATATTCTTGGAGTTCACGGAATTGATACAAGAGCTTTAACCAGACATATAAGACTTTATGGAGCTATGAAAGGTGGTATCACTACAGAAACCCTTGATCCTAAAAAATTTTTAGAAAAGGTTAAGGAAAGCCCTGATTACGTAGGAAGGGATCTTGTAAGATATGTAACCTGCAAAGAGCCCTATTATTTTGGTAAAAAGGGAAAAGAGAATATAAAAACTTTTAAAGGTTCTGCCAGGTATAAAATAGCAGTTATTGATTGTGGTTTAAAGTACAATCAACTTAGACTTTTTACTGAAAGGGATTGCGAATGTCTTGTCTTTCCTGCTTATACTTCTCCAGAAGAAATACTATCTCACGATCCTGATGGAATTTTTATTTCAAACGGTCCAGGTGATCCTGCACCTTTAACTACCATAGTAAATAATGTTAAAAAACTTCTTGGCGAAAAACCCATATTCGGAATATGTTTAGGGCATCAGATTTTGGGACAAGCTCTTGGGGCAACAACTTATAAATTAAAGTTTGGACATAGAGGAATAAATCATCCGGTATTAAATCTTTTCAATAAAAGAGTAGAAATTACTTCGCAAAATCATGGATTTTGTGTAAAAAAAGAGGAACTTCCAAAGTCTGCCCTGATAACTCATATAAACTTAAATGATGAGACTCTTGAAGGAATATTTGTACCTGAATTAAAGGCTATGTCTGTACAGTATCACCCAGAAAATGCTCCTGGGCCGCATGACTCCATTTATCTATTCGATAGCTTTCTTAATCTTATGGAGGGAAAGATTGAAAATCTATACCCCTAAGGATCTTCCTCTTCCCTTTGAAACAGTTATCACTATAGGAAGTTTTGACGGAATCCATTTAGGACATAAAGCTCTCTTTGAAGAAACTAAAAATTTGGCTTATCTTTTAAATATTAAACCAGCCATAGTTTCCTTTGATCCTCATCCACGAATGGTTCTCTTTCCAGAATCCAATTTAAAACTTTTAACTACTTTAGAAGAAAAACTTTATTTACTCTCAAAATTGGAAATAGAAAATTTAATCCTTATCCCCTTTACCAAAGCCTTTTCTGAGCTTTCTCATGATCTATTCGTTCAGGAATATATAGTTGATAAACTCAAAGCTAAGGGAATAATTGTAGGCTTTAATTTTAGATTTGGGAAAAACAAAAGAGGTGATATAGATTACCTTAATAAAATAGCACAAAAATATAATTTTATAGTAAAAGCCATTCCACCTGTAACTTTAAATAATATTATAATTTCAAGTTCTAAAATAAGAAATTTTATAGAAATGGGACAAATTGAAGAGGCTAACAAACTTTTGGGAAGACCCTATTTTATTATGGGAAAGGTTATAAAAGGTAAAGGTAGAGGTAAAAATTTAGGTTTCCCAACTGCTAACATAGAAGTTTCTCCTATTAAATTACTTCCTCCAGCTGGTGTATATGCAGTTTGGGTAACTTTAAACAATGAAAAGCTAAAGGGAGCTTTAAATATAGGTAAAAGACCCACTTTTGAAGAAAAGGAAATTTCTGTTGAAGTACATATTTTTAACTTCAATAAAAATATCTACGGAGAAACTTTAAAAATTGAATTAATAAAACGTATAAGAGAAGAAAAAAAATTTTCTTCTGCAGATGAACTTAAAGACCAAATTAAAAAGGATTGCAAACTAATTGAGCAAATTTTACACTAAATCTTACCAGCCTTTTTTAGTTCTTCCACGAATTTATCATATACATTAACTTTTTTCCCGATTTTTCTGGGAATATTAATTCCTCTTTTTCTCAATTCATTTACGATTTTATTTACCTGAAATTTACTTATTCCTAATTTTTCTGCAATTTCAGTAGCACTCATATTAGCATAATTTTCGTATACAAATTTCACATCCTCAATAGTTATTATTCTTCCCCTTTTTCTCATTTATAACCACCTCCATTAAATCTTTATATATTAATTTTAAAACATAAATTAAATTTTTTCAAATCCAAAAATCGTGAAATTGCTTTAGATATTTTTTAAATATTTAGACTTTTTAAAATTTTATCTTCTATTTTTTTAAGACTAATTAAAGATGAGTAATTTGTTAAATCAAATTGGATAGGTGTAACAGTAATATAACCTTCTTTCAATGCTACTACATCTGTATCAGGATCTTTTTCCGTATATTCTTCTGCTCCTTGCCAGTAATAAATTTTGTCATGAAGATCAAGCCTTTTATCAAAAATTTCTTTTAATTTAGCAGTTGATTGTCTAACAAATTTAATTCCTTTAATTTCATAAGGGTTTATATGGGGAATATTTATGTTTAAACAAAAAGGTAAATTAAGTGGTAAATCAAATACATAGTTTATAAAAGAGCTTATAAAATTTGCTGCAAAACAATAATCCACATCTTCGTAAGCATCTATAGAAACAGCAATAGAAGAATATCCCAGTATTTTGGCTTCAGTTGCTGCTGAGACAGTTCCCGAATACAAAAGATTAATCCCAACATTTGCTCCTCTATTAATACCGGAAATAACAAGGTCCACTGGCCCTATAAGTTCGTAAATAGCAAGCTTTACACAATCAGCAGGTGTTCCATTTATGGCATATCCCCAGAAAAATTTACCTCTTCTTACCTTTCTAACTCTTAGGGGCTGTTCTATAGTTATAGCATGTCCAACTGCACTTCTTTCAGCCTCAGGTGCAACTATGTAAACTTGATGCTCACAAATTAAAATTTCATACAAAGCACAAAGTCCTTCTGAATAAATTCCATCATCGTTAGTAAGAAGTATCTTCATGATCTATAATGTGCATTTATTCTAATATATTCTTCAGTTAAATCTGTGGTTAAAACTTCATAGCTCATTTTTCCCTTTTTAAATTTCATACAAAGCTCTATTTCGGGTTTCCTTAATTCTTCTTTAATTTTAACTTCATCTTTTACAGGTTTTAAATTAGCAACCCAAGGAATTCCATTTAAATAAATCTCTACTTCCTCAGGATTAAAACTTATTCCTGTTTTACCAAGAGCTGAAAATATTCTTCCCCAATTAGGATCTCCTCCATAAAAAGCTGTTTTTACTAAAGGAGAATTAGCAACAGAAATAGCAAGTATTTTTGCTTCATTTTTAGTTTGAGCACCTTTTATTATAATTTTTATAACTTTACTTGTCCCTTCTCCATCTTTTACTATGAAGTAAGCAAGCTCCTTAGCAACTTCTAAACATTGATTTTCAAAATTATCCCAGTTTTTAAGCTTTTTAATATTACTGCAGAGCATATATACTGTATCATTTGTACTGGTGTCTCCATCAATACTTATTCTGTTAAAGCTTTGTTCAACTATTTTGGGAAGAAATTTTTTCAAATAGTCTTTAGATATTTCAGCATCTGTTAAAATAAAAGCAAGCATGGTAGCCATATTAGGTGCTATCATTCCAGCACCCTTAGCTATTCCCAATATGGTTATTCCTTCTTCTGTCCTTTTTGATACTACTTTAGGAAATGTATCGGTTGTCATTATAGCTTTTGCAAATTGGATATAGTTTTGTTCCGAAAGATTAGAAATAAGATGAGAAATTTTGGGTAAAATCTTTTCTAAAGGTAATTGTTCTCCTATTATCCCGGTTGAGGCAGGAAGTAAACTTTTATAAGAAATTTTCAAGTTTTTGGCAACCTCTTTTAAAAGTGTTAGGGCTCTTTTAATTCCCTCCTCTCCTGTACAGGCATTGGCAACACCACTGTTAGCTATAACTCCATGAATTTCCTTTTCTTTAATAAATCTTTTTCCAAGTATAACTGGTGCAGCTTTAATTGTATTAACGGTAAATACTCCCCAAGCAGTAAGGTTATAAGGAGAATAAACTAATCCAAGATCGAGCTTGTTTTCCTTCTTTATACCACAGCTAATTCCTGCGAAAAGAAATCCCTCTGGCACAAACATAAACCGCTCTTTTTAACCAAATCTTCCTGTAATATAATCTTCTGTAAGTTTTTTTTCTGGGGTAGTGAAAATCTTTTCGGTTGGTCCAACTTCTATTAATTCCCCTAAATACATAAAAGCTGTATAATCAGAAATTCTTGCTGCCTGTTGCATATTATGAGTAACTATTACAATAGTTATTTTGGACTTTAATTTTACGATCAATTCTTCTATTTTAGAAGTAGAGATAGGATCAAGTGCTGAGGTAGGTTCATCAAACAATAAAACTTTTGGTTCTACAGCAATAGCCCTTGCAATACAGAGTCTCTGTTGCTGACCTCCGGAAAGGGAAAAAGCACTTTCTCTAAGTTTATCTTTTACCTCATCCCAAAGAGCTGCATCTTTGAGTGCCTTTTCAACCCTATCTTTCAACTCTGAACCTTTTATACCTTTTAATCTTAGTCCATAAGCTACATTATCAAATACACTCATAGGAAAGGGGGTAGGCTTTTGAAATACCATTCCTATTTTAGATCTAAGACTAATTAGATCTATGTTTTTATCTAAAATATTTTTCCCTTCAAAAATTATTTCCCCTTCATATTTATTTCCTACATAGAGATCATGCATTCTGTTTAGACACCTCAAAAAAGTAGTTTTACCGCAACCAGAGGGTCCTATTAAAGCAGTAACTCTATTTTTATAAATTGTAAGATTAATATTTTTTAAAACTAAGGTTTCTCCATAATAAAATTTTAAATTTTTAACTTCTATTTCTACATTTTTTTCCATTTTATGAAATTCCTTTTATTTTTTTATTTTCCACTTAAGAGGATTTAATGTTCCAAAGTAAAGAAGAGCTTTAGCAAGCAAAGAGAGCACTAATACCAAGAAGGTTAAAAATAAAGCTGCAGCCCAGGCTTG
>PNIK01000096.1 GCA_002877985.1 Thermodesulfobacterium geofontis
GATTTAATCCGGTCAAAAGACGATAAAGGAAGTTTGAATTTTTAGCTCTTTGAAGTTTTTCTTTTGTTTGGATAATATTTTTATTTATCCTTTCAATATTATTTGTTATGTGTGTCAAATCCTTTTTTATTATCTTAATTTCTATTTCACCTTTTTCTATTCTTTTCTTTGTTCTCTCAATCTCTGTTTCTATTTTTTTCTTTGGTTCTAAAATATTGTTAATTTCATTTAAAACTTTTGTTTCTCGTTCTCGTCTTTTTTCTAACTCTTCTAATTTTTTATTTAATTCTTTAGTCCTTTTTTCTATCCAATGGTTTAAATCTAATTCCGGAAAGTTATTAAAAAAATTCTTGTCTGACGGATTACCAATCCTTAAAATTAATCCATTAAAGTATCTTTTATCTTGTCTCTGCTTTAATATTTTAGCTATTTTTTCAAGTGCATTATCTATAGCTGAATTCGTATGTGATATAAGGAATATACTTTTATCTCTTAATAATAATTCATAAGCCAGGTAAGAAAGGGTGGTAGTTTTTCCTGTGCCTGGTGGACCCCATATAAAAGTTATTTCACTTCCTAAGCATTTTGCTAAGGCATTTTTTTGCTCTTCAGATACAGGCAATTTTAGAGTATTAAAAGGAGTGAAAAAATTATAATCTTCGCCTATGTAGCTATCTTGAAATCCAAATGTCTTCATTGCTATATCAATATTTAAGGAAATTTTTCGAGAGATAACATCGTCTATCTTTTCTTGTAAAGCTTCCAGTAAAAAATAGGCGCTAGCTATAATAATGATTTCGGGAATTTTACTACCAATATTTTTATCTAATCCAAGTAAAACCCTTAAGCCGTTTACAGTAATAATACTGCCACTTATTGATTCGCCACCATATCTAATATTAACGGGTGTATCATCATCTAATTCTATTGGTGTGTCTGTAACAAATTCATAAATAAACTTACCTCCGTAGCTATCAATTAATTGTCCATTACGGAGGATAAATTTTGTATCACCGCCAGTTCTTTTTATGTATTCTATTTCTTGCTTTAATGCCAAGCTAAACTCTTCTAATAAAGAAGACCTATCTATCATTTGTGAAACCTAAAGTTATTTATTAAATATTACAATTTCTAGTTAAAGGCATTAATATCGTTTTTCTTTTTCACATTTATTTCTGTCTTACTATTTTAAGCTACATCATTAAATTTCTTAACAATTTTAAATTTTCTTTACTTTTTGTATTTTGCTCAGGATTTTTAAGAAGACATCCTACCCTATTCCTGACTTTCTTCACTTTCTGTAATCTCAGCATATGCTTTATAAGGTTTTATATCAAAAATAGGGGTTCCATCAAACATATCTACTCTTTTTACTTTTATGATATTATCTTTTATCTCAAGAACTTCTAATATAGATAATCCTATAGGATTTGGTCTAATAGGTGAACAGGTGTTAAATACTCCTGTTGGTTTCTCTTTATGAGGTGGTTTTTGAATGAGCTTATCTTTAGTAAAGGGGGGAGATTTATGAAAACAGAAAAGAACCACAATTTTATCTCCTGGTTTTATATCTTTCAGTCCTTCTTTGTATTCCAAATTTATGATTATTTCCCCCTCCACATCTGAACAGCTCCAGTGTCTTGGAATAGAAGTTGCAGAAGTCCTTAAATAACCAATCGGTTTAAAAATGTATTCTTCTTCCATAGGGCTTCTTCAAAAATTAAAGTTATGATAACATCTTATTATAAGGATTTATGATAATAAGGCAAGTAAGACCCGATGATATAGACAATTTTATAGAAATCTATACAAAAGCTTATAAAGATCTGGAAAACTATAAGTATGAAACTAAAAAAGAAATAAAAAATTATTTTAAATGGCTCTATAAAAGGGATAAAGAAGGTTTTATGGTAGCAGAAATAAGTGGTAAGCCTGTGGGGTTTGCTGCAGGAGATACAAATTGGATAAATTTTGAAGGAGAAAAAGTTTTAGAGATTCATGAAATTTTTGTTCTCCCAGAATTTAGGAAAAGAGGTATAGGTTCCAAATTATTAAACAAGATCTTAGCCTATGGAATTAAAAAAGGAAGGAAAATTGCAGAACTCTGGGTTGGTAAGACCAATTATAAAGCCATTAAATTTTATAAAAATTTTGGATTTAAAGAGGCAGGAGAATGGGGAAAATGGTTGAGAATGATAAAATTATTAAACTCTTAAGAGCTCTTGTAGAAATTGAATCTCCAAGTAAAAAGGAGGAAAAGATTAAAGAATTTGTTAAAAAATACTTAAAAGATTTAAAATATGAAGTGGCTGAGGGAGAATTTTATATTGCCACAAAATCTAATTCTGATTTGATAGTGGCTACCCATCTGGATACGATCCCTTTAAAAAGTGAGTTTTTTTATGATGGAGAATATGCCTATGGAACAGGAGTTTGTGATGCTAAAGCAAGCATAACTGCTATGCTTCTTGCTGCTGAAAATAAATTAAATTATACTCTCGCCTTTTTTCGTGATGAAGAGGAAGAGGGTCTTGGATCCAAAGAATTTGCCAAAACTTGGGAAAAAGGAAAATTTGCTATTGTGATGGAACCAACCGATTTAAAAATAGCCTCCAAACACTGGGGAAGTTTTGAACTTATTGTAGAAATAAAAGGAAAAGAGGCACATGGGGCCTTTCCTGAAAGAGGAATTAATGCTATAGAGAGGGCTTTTGAACTTTACAGGGAACTTAAAAAATTAAATTTAAATATTAATCCTTTGAAAATAAACGGAGGTTCAGAAGAATACATAATACCATATTTTTGCAAAATAAAATTTGAAATATTTCTTAAACCTGAAGAAAAAATTTCTGATTATTTAAAAAAAGTTGAAATTGTAAGAAATTTCGGTGAGTATGAAATTGATCATGCCTATGAAGGATATATCAGCGGCGAAGTAGTAAAATATCTCGAGGAAGCTATTAAACTTGCTGACTTGCCTGTTTATTATACAGAAATGAAGTCCTGGACTGATGCTTTAAATTTAAAAGACAGGTTTGATGTAGTAGTTTGGGGACCAGGAGAGCTTGAAACTTGTCATACCAAAGAAGAAAAAATAAAAATAGAGGACATCAAAAAGGCTTGGGAAATATTAAACTGTTTAAACTCTCTTCTTTCTTTTAAAAAGAAACCAAGATAAATACAAAGGTGGTTTTATTAAAAGTCTTAAAAATATAGCTGTAGCAAAAGATCCGAGAGCTAAAATAGGCAAAATTTTTTTCTTCATCTTACTTCCTATCCTCCTTTTATTTTAAAATTTTAAATCAAAACTAAATATTTACCAATTTTTTATAAATTATATAAAAGTTTACTAAATTTTTAATTGACAATAATAAATACCCTTAATAATTTTTATTAAGGAGGGTGAAAAATGGAAAATACGAAGGTTGAAGTATTAAAATATGTGAATGAAAAAGGAGAAGTTATTCGATGTTGTATATGCAAAAAACAAATTGTGTATCCTGAAAAATGGTATCGAGTAGATAAATATTATTGCAAGGATTGTTATGAAGAATTGGTTAAATCTTTTCAATTCTTGGAGAAAAAATTTTTAGACGGTTAAAGGATTTGAAAATAGATAGCTTCACCTCTTTTCATTCTGCCTTCAGGAAGTATTTTAGGAGGAAATTTGGGAGTATATTTATCTCTGTTCTTAAGGCAAAATGGACAAATCCCCGAGTTTCAGGATTGATATAAAGATCAAAATTGAGCTTCTGAGGAGTTATCCCTCCAGAATGACAAATACGTCCTGTTCTTTTAGTAAGAGAGTTAATTCTTATTTCTATAGGTCAGGCTATTTTTTTTAAATTTTTCTTGGATCAAGTTTATAATTTTCTGCATAAAACCACCTCCTTAAGCTTCAGATAAGCCCCGTCAACATATAATACTGAATACCACTTTTCAATAGACGCTTTTCTTAGCTTTTCTATCTTTTCAAACAATTAAATCCAAAGACCTTCTCAAGAGTTTTCACAATATCTCTTGTAGAGCACCAATCTTCATACATGTAGTAAATTAATTTATTCAGATATAAAAATTCTCTTCCCTTTATCTCCTGTTTCCTCACAATTGATTTTTCTTTCTTCCAAAATCATGATCTCAAGAAAATTTTTAACTATGATTTTAATCTCTTTTGTACTTCTTTACTCCTGGTTAGTTTTGGGGAAGCTCTACAAGTTTTATTTTATTAGGGGTGGTTTCCATTTTTGCTTGAGATAGTTCTGTTTCTCTTTATATTTAATTATTCAACAAAAAGAAGAGAATATTATCTTCCAAGGAGTTTTACTGGTATCATGATCCTTTTTACAGACATAAAATTTACAAAAATTGAAGGTTAAGGGGAGGTGGATATAACATTTTTTGTTCAGCAAAAACACTATAAATTTTATTCTTCTACACCCTTAATTCAAAAAATAAAAAGATATAAAATTTTGGGGTATCATTTATGGGGTTGGAAAGTGGTTAAAGACGGGAATATAATTTGTTCAAATCCTTATATTTGGAACGTAACAAAGGAAATTAATTGTAATTAATTTTATAAACCCGCCCCTGGTGGG
>PNIK01000087.1 GCA_002877985.1 Thermodesulfobacterium geofontis
GAAGATTAACTGGATTAGTAGGTTCGGATAAATATGGTTAGGAAAAATGGAACGGAATGATCCGCAAAACACTCTTATAGATAACGACTCCATAAGCCATTTGGTAACAAATAGAAATAACCTTTATGAGGTATACCGTTTGGCGAAGGTTTTATAACCCAACCAACTTATTGGGAGTTGGGGGACAAACTTTTTTAGGACTTTTTCGCCCAGAAACAATGGAGTTCCCGCCCTCGTTTATTAAAACTTTGCAAAATATACATGGCCATATTATAAACTTAAAAAATTGCAGGAGGAGGTAAAGTTATGAAAACTTGGTTTATATATGTTTTTGGTCGCTGGATCTTTCTCTCAGGTATTGCAGGAGCTTTATTGCAATTCCTATTAAGTGATTATTTTAGAATTCATACTATACCTGCCTTTTTGCTTAATCAATTTATACTGGCTAATATATTCTGGTTTGTGGATAAAGCAATTTTTAAATCCCATTTTAAAATCCCAGCCTTTTATCCTCTTTGGCAGATTAAAGAAAATGTAGTATGCGCTGATTGTGGTGAAATATGTGAGGGTTATAGATTAGTCAAAACAAAAAACTATGACAAATTAAATGATCCTCAACCGGAATTCAGATGTAAAACCTGCAGAGAAAGAAAATTACAAGAACTGAGAAAAAGAGGAGTTGAAGTCTAAAAAATTTTTTAAATTAAAACCAAAAATTTATTTTTCTTGACTTTTATTTTTCTACTTGTAGAATTAGTTAGTATACTTTAAAATTTTTTTTAGCTATGAATTTAACGGGAAAAAAAGAGTATTTTGAAAAGATATATTCCCCTGTAGGAACTTTTTTATACAAACTTCGTTTTCCTGCTAATTTAATTACCTTCTTATCTCTTATAATGGGAACCGCTTCAGCTTTAGCTTATTATCATGGAAATCTAATTATTGCTATGTCTCTTTTAGCAACCTCTGGTATCCTGGATCTCTCAGATGGAATTGTAGCAAGACTTTCTGGTAAACCTACTAAATTTGGAGCAGTTTTTGATTGGATAGCTGATAAATGGGTAGATGGGTTAGTGCTTGGAATTGTGGGATACTTTTATGCTAATCCTTTTTGGGCAATTTTAGTAGTGACTTTAACTATGCTTCATTCCTTTATTAAACCAGTAGTTTATGCTGAAATAGGATATGAGGTAAAAATAAAAGGTAAAATAAAAGATCCTTTAGAAAACGTAGGCTTTTTTGGAAGGCCTGAGACTCATCTCTTTCTTATTATTTTTACAATTTTAGAAAAAGTAAATGCACCTATAGGTTTAAATTATGGAATAAAAATAATAACTCTTCTTACTTTATTTTCTCTTTTACATAGAATAATTTATCTTTATAAAAATTTTGGAAAAACCTATAATGAATAGACCTTATATTACTGTAGTTTCTGAAGTTACCATTGATGGGAAACTTACTCTTTATCGAGGTGCTTCAAGTAAAGAATTAATGAGCCTTATGACTAAAGAGGTTTATAAATATCTCCACAGTATAAGAGCTCAGGTGGATGCAATAATGGTTGGTTGTGAGACAGTAAGAACTGATGATCCAAGTCTTACAGTAAGATATGTAGAAGGAAAAAGTCCTATCCGTGTTATTCCCTGTTCTACTGCTAATGTTCCTCTTAATGCTAATATATTTTCTAAAGATGCTCCAACTATAATTGCTACAACTAAAAGGGCTCCCAAAGAGAGGATCGAAAATATAAAAAAGCTTGGAGCTGAAATAATTATGGCAGGAGAGGATCTGGTAGATTTTGATATACTTCTTCCTATACTTTATGAAAGAGGAATAAAAAAACTCATGGTAGAAGGAGGAGCTTCAATAAACTGGGAATTAGCAAGAAAAGGCTATATTGATGAAATAAGAATAATTCATCTCCCTGTTTTGGTGGGAGGAGAAAACGTCCCTACTTTAATAGGTGGAGAAGGATTCAAAAGTCTAAAAAAGGTTCTCAAACTTGAAATAATGAATCATTTTACCATAGATAAATTTTTGATCACTGAATGGAGGGTTCAAAAATAAAATTTATATTGCATGGGCAATGCCTGACATACTAAAAATCTTGAAACATTTTCAACTACCCAATCTATTACTCTTTCCATAGCTTCCTTAGTATAGTAAGCCACATGAGGAGTAAAGATTACATTAGGATAATTTAATAAATTCAAAGTTTTTAAAGCTTTTTCATATTCCTCTGCAGTAAAAGTTTTATTAATTAGCATATTTTGAAGTTCTAAAAGAACTCTTTCCCCCTCAAAAACATCCATAGCTATTCCACCTTGAAGTTTATTATTTTTTAAAGCCCATATTAAAGCCTCTGTATCAACTATAGGACCTCTGGCTGTATTTATAAAAATAGCTTCATCTTTAACCAGTTTAATATTTTCCTTGTTTATAAGATGATGAGTCTGTGAATAATAGGGCACCATAACTATTATTACATTAGATTCTTTTAATAGGGTCTCTAAATCTACATACTTAACCTTATATTTTTCTATAAGCTCTGCAGAGGGAGAAATATCTGTGGCTAAAACTTTCATTCCAATTCCATAAGCAATCCTTGCGATTTCACTTCCTATTCTTCCTGTTCCAATAATTCCTACAGTTTTACCTAAAAGATCCACACCCATCAATCCATCTTTTGAAAAATCTAATATTTTACTCTTATCAATGGCAATTCTTAATTTTCTTGCCAAGGCAAACATTAAAGCAACTGTATGTTCTGCTACAGTGATAGAAGCATAAACTGGACAATTTGCTACTAAGATCCCGCTTTTTTCACAACTCGGAATGTCTATATGGTCTGTGCCTGTAGTACGGGTAATTATAAGTTTAGTATTTACTAAGTTTTCTACAACAGTTGAGTTAATTCTTGATTCAGCATGGATTATTATTATATTTAAATCTCTAAATTGTTTTGCATTAATTTCATTTAAGGGCTCTTTATAAAAATAAAGTTTAGTATCCTCGATTTTTTCTTTTAAAATCTCTTTCAATTTTTGGATATAAAGTTCCTTTTCCCAATCTTTTTCGATTTCAAAAAATCCTATTTTCCAGATCATTTTTAACCTCCATTAGTAGATTTAAAAGTAAGCTGTTTCTAAAATTTCTCTTATTTTCTCCTTAGGGTATTCTTTTTCTGCACCATAAAGTACAAAAATATTAAAAGCTTTATCAACTAATATTTCTATGTCTTCTTCAGGGATTCCAGCTTCTTTTAAATTTATGGGAATTCTAAGTTCTTTCAGCCAGTTCTCAAAAATTTCTAAACCTTTATCTGAAATATCCCTATCTTTTGCAGATAAGTCAAATACTTTTATAAAAAACCTTTTTATCATATTGTTTTCTTTAAACTTTTTTATCCAAGCCCTCATTAAAATAGCAAGCCCAAGTCCGTGTGGTATATCATAACCCCCGCTTAAGGTATGTTCTATAGCGTGTATAGGAAATCTATAAGTTCCTATTCCTGATTTTATCAAGCCACATAGAGCTAAAGAGCTTGCCCACATTAAATTTGCCCTTGCTTCATAATTGAAAGGATCTTTAATAGCAATTTTAGACCATTTTAAAATATTCTTCATAAGTGCAACCATTAAGTCTTCTGCAAGAAAATCTTTTTTGTATTCTCTATTTATAAAAAATTCAAAAACATGAGAAAAAGCATCTACTGCTCCGTAAGCTGTATATTCAGGAGAAACAGTAAAGGTTAAAGTAGGATCTAAAAAGGATATCTTGGGAAAAAGTAAAGGGCTTCTTAAGGAGTGTTTTATTTTTTGTGTATCGTGAGTGATAACACTTACTTCGTTAAGCTCTGAACCTGTTCCAGAAATAGTTAAAATTACTACTATAGGAAGAGCTTTTTCAGGGGTTGCCTTTTTTTCAAAAAAATCCCAAGGATCTCCTTCATAATAATATCCACAAGAGATTGCCTTTGCAGTATCAATTACACTTCCCCCTCCTACAGCTAAAATAAAGTCTGGTTTATATTTTCTTGCCAATTCTATTCCTTCAATAACTTTAGATAACAAAGGGTTTGATTTAATTTCGCCGAGTTCTACAAAATCTATATTAGCCTTAGATAAGAGCTCTTTTATTTTTTCATAAAGTCCTGTTTTTTTAATAGAAGTCTTTCCATAAGCCCAAAGAGCCTTTTTACCTAATATCGGAATTTCTTTGGGAATTTTTTGGAGAGCTTTTTTTCCAAAAATAACTTTTGTAGGAATATGAA
The DNA here is from genome assembly GCA_002877985.1 of Thermodesulfobacterium geofontis. Taxonomy (GTDB): domain Bacteria; phylum Desulfobacterota; class Thermodesulfobacteria; order Thermodesulfobacteriales; family Thermodesulfobacteriaceae; genus Thermodesulfobacterium; species Thermodesulfobacterium geofontis_A. The sequence continues at coordinate 4,274 of PNIK01000087.1, forward strand.
ATTCAAAATCTTTCACAAATTTAATTATAAACAATTATACTTATAAAAAAAGCCCCCTAAGGGGGCTTTTAAAAATCAAACTTTTCTTCCTCCACCTTTTTAAATTAGGATGATATTATTTCCTTTTCACCTTGTACTATTTCCCAAATTTTTTCAACTACACTGGGGTCAACAAGGGTTGTGACATCACCAA
>PNIK01000075.1 GCA_002877985.1 Thermodesulfobacterium geofontis
TTATTTAAAACTTCAAATTTTTATTGCGAATTTGCAAATTTTTGGTATGTTTAGGGAAAATTTTTTACAAAAGAAAGATATGCCTGAATGTCTTCCTTTCTGTGCTTGGAGATACAATCAAGAAAAAGTAAGAATAGAAGATGTAGTAGCACCTCCCTATGATATTGTTTCAGAAGAGGAGATAAAAAAATTTAAAAATAAAAGCCCTTATAACATATTTCATTTGGAAATTCCAGAAAATTACAACAAAGCAAAAGAGACCCTTAAAAATTGGATAAAATCTCAAATACTTATTAAAGACCAAATTCCAGGAATTTATTTTTACGAACTTAAGTTTTTATATCAAGAAAAAACCTATATAAGAAAGGGATTTATTCTTTTAGTAAAACTTAGCCCCTTTGAAGAATGTAATATTCTTCCTCATGAGAGAACTTACTCCAAAGTAATCGATGATAGATTTGAACTTCTTAAAATTACTAAATTTCAATTTAGCCAAATTTTTGCCCTTTATGAAGATCCATTTCTTGAAACCCTTAAAAGTATTAACAGAAATAAAGAACTTCTCTATGAAATAAATTTTCAAAAAGAAACTCACAGGCTTTATAAAATTTCTGAAAAAAAACTTATAAAAGAGCTCTTAATGTTTTTTAAAAATAAAACCTTTTATATTGCTGATGGACATCATCGTTATGAAACAGCTTTAAGATTTAAAAAATATATGGAAAATATTTACGGCAAAAATTCCAATAAAGACTATAATTATACAGCTATGTATATATGTCCTATGGAAGATAAAAATTTGCTAATATTTCCTACTTATAGAGCCTATTATCTTGAAAAACCTGAGGAACTTTTGAAGAGATTTTTTGAATTTGCTGAATTAAAAAAAGACTTAGAAATAAATAAAAATCTTGATTTAAATCATTTTTTTGAAAAGACTTCTCAGGAATGGGCAGTTTTTTTTGAAAATAAAATAAGGATTTTTGGTTTAAAAGAGGAAATTTTTGAAAATATTAAAAAAGAAGATCCACTATTTTCCGAGATACCTCTTTATAATTTTTTGCAAATTTTTGAGAAAATTCTTAATATAAAAGAGGAAAATCTAAAAAATGCGGAAAAAGTAAAATTTATTGCAGATAGGGAAACTTTAATAGAGGAAGTTAAAAAAGGTGCTTTGGGAATTGCCTTTCCCTCTATTTCACCAATGATTTTAAAGAAGGTTGCTCAAGCAAAAAAACTTATGCCTCATAAATGCACCTATTTTTATCCTAAAATCTTAACAGGAATTATCTTAAATGAAGTAAGTGGTAAAGATTTAAATTATAATATTTTATGATGAGTAATGAAAGTTTTTATTATTTTAAAAATTTAAAAGAACTTTATGAGAAATTTTTTAAAGAGAAGCTTGAAAAAGACACTTTTCTAAAAGAAACGCTTCCTATTCTTTTAAAAGCTATAGACAAGTCAAGAAAAACATTTATAGAAACAGGTTCTTTTAGCTTTTGTGCCCAATGTGCAAGATCAGGTAAAAAGTGCTGTCAGGCAGGTCTTGAGTGGAAACTTCGCAAAGAAGAGTTTTTAATAAATCTTTTATTGGCTGAAAAAAGAGGGCAATCTATAGAATTTAATTTAAAAAATTCTAATGATTGTCTTTTTTTAGGAGAAAAGGGTTGTAATCTCATTCTTACCCCTCTTTTTTGCAGAAATTTTTTCTGTGATAAATTATCTAATTTTTTAGGTCATGAAAATCTTATAAGAATTCAGCAAACTATGGAGGATGAAGCAGTTATTAGTTTTAAACTCTCAGATTATATAAATAATAAATACTTAATACCTTATTTCAATTTAGTGAGGTAAAAATGAAATATTATCTCGTTACAGGAGTTGCAGGCTTTATAGGTTGGAAGGTTGCAGAGCTTTTGTTGAAAGAAGGAAAAGCTGTTCTGGGTATTGATAACCTTAATGATGCCTATGATGTAAAACTTAAAGATTGGAGACTAAATCAACTTAAAAAGTTTGAAAATTTCAAATTTCACCAAATTGATTTAGCTAATTTTCAGGCATTAAAAATTCTTTTTGAAATTTATCCTATTTTAGCTGTTATTCATTTGGCAGCAAGGGCAGGAGTGAGAGCAAGCTTAGAAAATCCCTGGGTTTATATAGATTCCAATATTACAGCTACACTCAATCTTCTTGAACTTATGAAAGATTTTGGAATAAAAAAAATGGTTCTTGCTTCGACTTCTTCTGTTTATGCAGGACAAAAACTTCCCTTTCATGAAGATTTAAAAGTTGATACTCCGCTTTCTCCTTATGCAGCAACTAAGAAAGGAGCAGAACTTCTTGCCTATACCTATCACTATCTTTACAGACTTGATATAACAGTGGTTAGATATTTTACAGTTTACGGTCCTGCAGGAAGACCAGATATGAGTATATTTAGATTTATTAAATGGATTTATGAGGATAAATCTATTAAAATTTATGGAGATGGAACACAGGCAAGAGATTTCACCTATATAGATGATATTGCCGAAGGAACTATTCTTGCTTTAAAACCACTTGGATATGAAATTATTAATTTGGGAGGGGGAAAAAATCCCATTTCTATAAATCAAATAATTGAAATTTTAGAAAAGCTTATGGGTAAAAAGGCAAAAAGAGAATATTTAGATTTTCACAAAGCTGATGTGAAAATCACCTGGGCTGATATTGAAAAGGCAAAAAGGCTTCTTGGATGGGAACCAAAGATTAATATTGAGGAAGGACTTAAAAGAACTATTGAGTGGGCTTTAGAAAATATAGAGCTTATAAAAAGCATAAGAGTATAATGAAAAAACTGAAAGAACTCTGTTTTTTTGCCAAATATCTTTCTAAAAAGGGTTTAATTTCTGGATCAGAAGGAAATCTTTCTATAAGAGAAAAGGAAGGTTTATGGATTACCCCCTCAGGAAAAATAAAAGAGATTTTAACACCAGAAGATCTTTGTTTCATTAACTGGGAAGGAAACTTTATAACCGCTCAACCTTCGTCTGAATGGGGAATGCATTATAAAATTTATTTAAAAAACCCATCAGCGAATGCAATTGTTCACACTCATCCCCTTTTTACTCTTGTCCTTGATTTTTGTAATTTTGATTTCAAGAAGTTTTCTCATTTTGAGGGAGAAATTCTTCTTGGGGAAATAAAAGTAATACCTTATTTAAAACCAGGTTCATTAGAGCTTTGGGAATCAGTATCTGAACTTGCGAAAGACTCTAAAGCTATAGTATTGAGTAAGCATGGAGTTGTAACTTGGGGAAAAAGTTTGGAAGAAGCAGTTAATCTTACTTTGATTCTTGAAAAAATGTGTAAAATAGAATATTTGAAAAGGATTTGGAGGTAGAAAAATGAGAGTAAGATCTAAGCAGTTTTATGAAAGGGCTTTAAAATCCATACCAGGAGGTGTTAATAGTCCTGTAAGAGCTTGTAAGGCTGTTAAATCAGATCCTATTTTTTGTGAAAGGGGAGAGGGTGCATACTTAATTGATGTGGATGGAAACAGATACATTGATTATGTATGTTCTTGGGGTCCTCTTATTTTAGGACATGCTCATCCTGAGGTTATAGCAAGTGTTTATTTTGCTTCAAAGAGAGGAACTAGTTTTGGTATACCTACATGGCAGGAAATAGAATTGGCAGAGCTTATTAAAAGCTGTATCCCTTCTATAGAGAAAATCCGTCTTGTCAACTCAGGAACAGAAGCTACTATGAGTGCTATAAGACTTGCCAGAGCTTATACCAAAAGAAAAAAAATAGTTAAATTTGAAGGATGTTATCACGGGCATGTTGATTCTTTGCTTGTTAAAGCTGGCTCAGGACTTGCCACTTTTGGTATACCTGCAAGCCCTGGAATTCCAGAAGAATTAACAGCACATACTCTTAATCTTCCTTTTAACAACTTTGAAGCAGTAAAGAAAGCTTTTAAAAAATATGGAGAAGAGATTGCAGCAGTAATAGTTGAGCCTGTTGCAGGAAATATGGGTGTGGTTTTACCAAAAGAAGGATTTTTAGAATTCCTAAGAGAAATTACATCTAAATATGGAGCTCTTCTTATTTTTGATGAAGTTATTACTGGTTTTAGAATAGGACTTTCAGGAGCTCAAGGTAAAATTGGAGTTACTCCAGACTTAACCTGTCTTGGAAAAATAATTGGAGGAGGTCTTCCTGTAGGGGCTTATGGAGGAAAAAAAGAGATTATGGAACTTGTTTCTCCTGAGGGTCCTGTTTATCAAGCTGGAACACTTTCTGGGAATCCTATTGCAGTCTCAGCAGGACTTGCAACTCTTAAAGAGCTTATGAAACCAGGAACTTATGAGAAATTGGAGAGTATATCCCAGAAACTTGAAGAAGGTATAAAGGAAGTACTAAAAGAACTTAATCTTCCCTATAAACTTAATAGAGCAGGATCTATGTTAACTTTATTTTTTACAGAAAAAGAGGTAATAGATTTTGAAACAGCTTTAACTTCAGATACAGAGAAGTTTGCTATCTTTTGGCAGAAAATGCTTGAAAAGGGCATTTATCTTCCTCCTTCACAATTCGAAGCTTGGTTTATTTCCCTTGCCCATGGGGAAAAAGAAATTGAGGAAACAATAAAAAGAGTTTATGAAACTTTAAAAGAGATACATTAATTAAGGTTTTTTTATTTCTCTGGTTTTTTAATCCAGGGCATTAAGGCTCTCAATTTTTCGCCAATTTTTTCTATAGGATGTTCTGCTTCCTTTCTTCTTAAAGCATTTAGAACTGGTCTTCCTGCCTGATTTTCCAGAATCCATTCTCTTGCAAATTCGCCACTTTGAATTTCTTTAAGAATTTTTTTCATTTCTGCTCTTACCTGTTCATTAATTATCCTTGGACCTCTGGTTAAGTCTCCATATTCAGCAGTATCACTTATGGAGTATCTCATAAATGAGAGCCCCCCTTCATAAATAAGATCAACTATAAGCTTTAATTCATGTAAGCATTCAAAATAAGCGATCTCTGGTTGATAACCTGCTTCTACTAAAGTTTCAAAGCCTGCTTTAATAAGAGCAGAAACTCCACCACAAAGAACTACCTGTTCTCCAAAAAGATCGGTTTCTGTTTCTTCTTTAAAGGTAGTCTCAATTACACCTGCTCTTGTTCCCCCGATTCCTTTGGCATAGGCAAGAGCTTTTTGAAAGGCAGTTCCAGTTGCATCCTGATAAATAGCAACTAAACAGGGAACTCCAGCTCCTTTTTCAAATTCTCTTCTTACAAGATGTCCAGGACCTTTGGGAGCAACCATAGCTACATCAACATCAGCTGGTGGAATAATCTGATTATAATGAATATTGAAACCATGAGCAAAAAGAAGCATCTTTCCAGGTTTTAAGGTAGGAGCAATTTCTTCTTTATACACTTGTGGCTGATTTTGGTCTGGAAGAAGAACCATTATGAGATCTGCTTTTTCACAGGCTTCACGAACAGATAAAGGTTCAAAGCCATGTTCCTTTGCCTTTTGATAGCTTTTTCCTTCCTTTCTCACTCCTACTATTACATTTAATCCAGAGTCTCTTAAATTTAAGGCATGAGCATGTCCTTGGCTTCCATATCCTAATACTGCAATCACTTTGTCTTTAAGAATAGAAAGATCTACATCCGTGTCTTTGTAAATTTTCATAAGCTCCTCCTTTTTAAACTTTAAATAATTTTTAAATCTTTCTGAATTATACATCCTATAAAAAACCTTTCAACTTCAAAAAATCTATTTTTGGATTGTAAATAAATGTGTTATATTTAGGCAATCATGAGAACTTTTTTGAAATACAAAAATTGGTTTCTTTTTGGTCTAATTTTGTTAATATTTTTATTATATTTAGATAAAAAGACGATGTTATTTGTGGGGAATATTAAATCAAATTTCCCTCAGTTTTATACTTATTTAAAATTCTTAAGTAATTTTGTAGAAAATTTTTATAAAATTTTTGTAGTATTTGTTACTATTTTAGGATTTTACAATCTTTTCTATAAAAACAAAAGAGAAGGGGGTATAAAAATAATTTTGGTTTTGTTGATAGTTGGAGTTCTATCTCAAGTTAAATACCTTTTGGGAAGGGCAAGACCAAAAATAACTCTTGAAACAATTTTTACAGGACCTACCAAAAAATATGCATATGCTTCCTTCCCTTCAGGTCATACTTTTTTAATCTTTGCTATAGCAGGAATTCTGTCCTATTTTTATCCAAGATATAAAATCTTTTTTTATTTTTTAGCTATTTTTGTAGCCTTGGAAAGATTATTAAATTTTGCACACTTTCCTTCAGATATTTTAGCAGGAGCCTTTTTTGGAACCCATATAAGTAATTTCATAATTAAACAGAATTTAAAAACTTAATCCCTTAGCTCTTAAAAAATCCTCCACAATCTTTTGGGCTTTATCTGGTTTTTTAATAAAAAAAATTTCTTTATAAAGTTTTGCACAATCCTCAAAAGAAAGCATATTTACCATCTGTATAGCTTTCAATTCCCTTTTAGCATGTGGGAAAGGATCTTTAGGAGAGGGCATAAGCTCTTCCTTAGGGATAATTTTTATATAAATGAGAGATCTTGCAGCAAGTAGGTTTTCTATTTGAGAATTTTCCTTTCTTTTTAAGATATATCTGAGAGTAAGAAGTTCTCCCGGAGGAAAAATCCAGGGTTTTCCAGTTATGGGTCTCAAATAATCTTCTAGTAGAAATTTATGAACAATTTTCCAGCTTTTTCCAGCATAAATATGTAAAAGTTTTTTAAAATAAATATGTATAGTTCCTGCTTCTATATAAATTTTACCCTTTTCTGGTAATATTTTTAAAATTGCTTTTGCTCTTAATTTATCCCTTAGACGGAATCTCTCTGCATCTGCTTTTGAGAAAATTTTTACTGCAGAAACAATTTCTAAAAAATCCTCTTTCAGAGAAATTTCATAAAATTCAAGCAATCTTCCTACGGCTTTATGTTCTACCTGATAAACTTCCTTTAATTCTGGATCTTTTAAAAGTTCTTCTAAATTTTCTTTTTTAGCAAGTTTACTTTGAATTAAAAGTACCCTTTCTAAATATGGTTCAATTTGAAATATTTTTTTTCCCTGCTTATAAAAATTTTTCAAAATTAAAGAAGCGATTTTAACAAATTCTGGAAACCAGAAGTCGTTAGTTTCAAGATATTTCTCTAAGGAGATTTTATCTTCAAGAAAGGCATAAAAGTTTTCATTATAAGGTTCTTCAAGAATAATAATATCATGTTCTTTCATTAAGTTTTTTGCAAAGTAAAGAGTTTCTATTCTATGAGGTGAAAATCCTACAGTAATCAATTTTTCCATAATCTTATGGATTGTGAGGATATTCTAAATATATAGTCACAGGACCGTCGTTAATGAGTTTTACTTCCATATAAGCTCCAAATACTCCCTCTTTTACAGAAACTCCCTTTTCTCTTATTTTTTGAGCAAGTTTTTGTAATAAATTTTTAGCTATTTCTGGTGATTCGGCTAAATGAAAAGTTGGTCTTGTACCTTTTTTAAGAAAACCACAAACTGTAAAATTAGAAACAAGTAAAATTTCTCCTCCTACATCTTTTATACTTAAATTTAACTTGCCTTCTTTATCAGAAAAAATTCTCAAATTTACTAATTTTTCTGCTACCCAATCTAAAATTCTTTCATCATCACCTTTCTCAGCACAAGCAAAAACAAGAAGACCTTGGCCAATTTCTGAAATTATTTGAGAATTTACCAAAACAGACGCATTTTTGATTCTTTGTATTACTAGTTTCATCGATAATTTTCCTTTATATATTTGGCACCAAGTTCAAAAGCTTTTAAATTAGGTTCTAAAAGATGTGTTTTATTCTCTCCAAGTATTTCTTTTAAAGCTTTTTTGAAGGTAAATTTATTAAAAATTTTAGTTATTTGATAAAAGGCTCCAATAGCACATAAATTGGCAAGAAGTGGTGTGTAAAGGCTTTCAGCAAGTGAAGTAACGGGGACAAAATAGAGTTTATAATCTTTCTTTAAGTATTTAGGATTTTTAAATTCTTCTGGTTTTACAAGGTCAGAATTTATTATAGCTATGCCTTCTTTTTTGAGATTAGGAATAAATTTTACAAAAGAGGGATAGTTCAAAATAATTAAAAAAGAAGGATTTGAGATCAAAGGAGAGGCAATTTCATTTTCGGAAATAATAACTGTACAATTACAGGTTCCCCCTCTCATTTCAGGTCCATAAACAGGTAAATAGGTTACATAATAGCCTTCTTTCATTGCAGAAAGTGCAATTAAATTGCCAGCAAAAAGAACCCCTTGTCCACCAAATCCAGATATGATTAATTCTATCTTCAAAACTTACTCCTCCTTTTCTTTAATCTTATCTTTAAAGGTTCCAAGAGGAAAAAATTTGATTAATTCATCAACTTTTTTATTAGCATTTACAGGATCAAGTTTCCAGTTAACAGGACAAGCCGATAAAATTTCTATGTAACCAAAACCTAAATTGTGGATCTGTGCAAGAAAGGCTTTTTTAAGTGCCTTTTTGGTTTCTAAAACCCTTTTGGGTGTATTTACAGCAAATCTTCCAGAAAAGGCAACTCCATCAAGACCAGCAAAGATTTCTGCAATTTTGGGAGGATAACCCCAAAAATTAGGGTCTCTACCCTCTGGTGTAGTGGTAGTTTTTTGTCCAGGGACTGTGGTAGGAGATAATTGCCCTCCTGTCATTCCGTAAACAGTATTATTTATCATGATGGCAGTTATTTTTTCGCCTCTTAAAGCAGAATGAAAACTTTCATTAAAACCAATGGCAGCAAAATCTCCATCTCCCTGATAGGTAAAAACGATTAATTCTGGTTTTGCCCTTTTTATTCCTGTTGCTGCAGCACAGGCTCTTCCATGGGGAGCCTCTAAAATATCCACATCTATATAAAAATATAAAAAGCAGGCACAACCTATGGAAGCAATACCTACACTTTTTTCTTGTATTTTCAACTCATCTATAACTTCACATAACAATCTGTGTACTATACTGTGATGACACCCGGGACAGTAGTGAAAAAGAGTTTTTTTAAGGCTTTTAGGAAACCTAAAAAATTTAGACATTTATAATATCCTTTTCTAATTCTTCAGGGAAGGGTATAACACTTGGAGGATAAGGTAGGGAAATAACAGGAGCCTTTCCATTAACAGCTAATTTAACATCCTCAACCATCTGCCCACAATTAAGTTCTGCAACTACAAATTTAAGCTGATTTTTAGCTCCCTTTATAATATCTTGAATTGTTTTTTCGGGAAAAGGAAAAAGTGTTATGGGTCTAAAAAATCCTACTTTATACCCTTTCTTTCTCAAATTTAAACAGGCTTCTTTCGCTATACGTGCCATTGAACCAAAGGCAACAACTACAATTTCGTCTTCCTCATTTACTAAATTTTCAAAGAGGACATCCTCTTTCATTTTTTGGTATTTTTTATATAATTTAAGATTTCTTTCTTTTAATTCTTTAGAATCTAAAAAAAGGCTTTTAATAATTCTACTTGGTCTACCTTTTGCTCCAGTGAGAGCCCAAGTATCAGTAGGGTATTTTTTTATTTTTAATTTTTTTAATATTAAAGGTTCTTTCATCTGTCCTAATATGGCATCTGATAAAATCATAACTGGATTTCTATATTTTTCTGCAAACTCAAAAGCTTTTACAGTTAGTTCATAAGCTTCTTGGACATTATAAGGAGCTAAAACCATAAAATGAAAGTCTCCGTGTCCAGAGCCTTTTACAGCTTGAAAATAGTCTCCCTGGGAAGCTTCTATTCCTCCCAATCCAGGTCCACCTCTCATTACATTTACTATAACAGCAGGAAGTTCCAGAGCTGCAATATAAGAAAAAGACTCACACATTAGCGAAATTCCCGGACTTGAAGAGCTTGTCATAGCCCTTACACCTGTAGCACAGGCTCCTAAAACCATATTTATAGCTGCAAGTTCACTTTCTGCCTGTAAAAATACTCCTCCTCTTTTAGGAAGTTCTCTTGCCATAAGTTCTGGTATTTCATTTTGGGGAGTGATAGGATATCCAAAATAACACTTACAATCTGCTTCTAATGCACCAAGGGCAATAGCTTCAACTCCTTTTACTAAAACCTTTTTTGCCTTCATTCTTGTTCCTCTTCTACAAAGACAACATCAGGACACATAAGATAACATATTCCACACATATTACATTTTTCAGGATATTTAGCATAAACAACCCTATAGCCTTGTATATTTCTTTTAGCGGAAAGATCTAAAACTTTTTTTGGACAAAAATATATACAAAGACCGCAAGATTTACAACGCTCTTCAAGTATTTTTATTTTAAAAATCTATTACCCCCTTATATACTTTTTAAAAAATTTTCTAAGGTTTCAGAATTTTCTATGTTGTAACAGTGAAATTCTTTTCCTTCTAATATCTGAGATATTAGCCCAGAAAGAACCTTTTTGGGACCAACTTCTACAAATATTCTAACCCCCTTGTTATACATATATTCTACACAATTAATCCAATGCACAGAAGAAGTTATTTGCTTTTTCATAAGTTCCTTAATTATAGTTCCAGAAGTTTCTTCTTTTCCTGTTATATTGCTTACAAAGGGAATAACTGGATCATTCCAGTAAAGGGAATCTAATATTTTATTAAATTTTACTTCCGCTTCTTTCATCAAAGGGCTATGAAATCCTGCACTAACCTTTAATTTAACTATCTTTCCACCTAAATTTTTAACTTTTTCAGCAACCTTATCCACAGCAGGAACTTTTCCGCTTATTACAAATTGTTTTGGTGAATTATAATTAGCAACTACTACTGTATCTTCTGCAGATTTTACCAAATCTTCAAGATCCCTTAAAGGGAATCCTATGATAGCATACATAGCTGAGGCACTTTTTTTACCCTCCTCATCCATTAATCTTCCCCTTTCTTTAACTGCAGTTAGAGTATCTTCTAAAGATAAAACCTTAGCTGCATAAAGAGCACTATATTCTCCTAAACTATGTCCAGAAACAAAGGATATTTCTATATTTCTTTTTTCAAGCTCAGATTTTAAGACTTCATAACAGGCAATATTGGTTATAGTTAAACAAACTTGTAAGTTTATGGTTTGGGTTAATTCTTCAATGGGTCCCTCAAAACAGAGTTTTTTTAAAGGAAGATTGGATAATTTTTCAGCTTTATCAAAAAGATTTTTAACCAATTCAAAGTTATCAAAAAAATCTTTTGCCATTCCTATATATTGGGAACCTTGACCAGGGAAGACTAAAGAAATCATTCCTCCTCTTCTTCTACTATTTTTTCTTCTGGTATTTCTTCTATTTCCTCCAGAAATTTCATTTCATAATCTTCAGGAGGAAGAAGTTCTTCAAGTTCTTCAGGATTGAGAAGTTCCACATCAACAAGCCATCCATCATCATAGGGATCTTCATTCAAAACATCAACATCATCCAACACCTTTTCATTTACTGCCACAATTTTTCCAGAAACTGGCATAATAAGATCAAAGACCTCTTCCACTGTTTCAATACTTCCAAAAATTTCGTCTTTTTCAAAGGTTTCTTCTTCTTCAGGTAAATCTATGTCTATTATTTCCCAGTTTTTTAAATTGAAATAATCTGTAAGTCCTATTCTTGCCAATTTTTTCTTTTTTTTCTTAACCCAAAGATGATTTTCTGAATAAAGTCTATCTTCAGGTAATTTAAACATTTAGAAACCTCCAAAAATATTTTTATGTTTTATAAACAGTTTTTTTAAAATGACAAGACTTAAGGGAAAAATTTTTTTAAAATTTTTTCTTTGAATTTTTGGTTAAGATTGTAAGCCCAGGCTAATACTATAGCTACAGCTTTATAAAGTTCTGGTGGGATAGGTTTATCAATTTCTAATTTATATAGTTCTTTTACTAATTTAGAGTCTCTTTTTATAGGTATATCGTGATTTTTAGCAATTTTTAAAATAAGCTCAGCAAGGTATCCTTTTCCCTTAGCGATAACCTTAGGAGCTTCTTCTTCAGGATTGTATTTTAGTGCTACTGCAAGTTTTTCTTCTTTTTCCATAATTCGTTTAGTTTACATTTTTATTTGAATATGCTATAATCTTAATTAGTTAATGTAGTTATAATAATAATTTTCGGCAAAAACTGAGAATTGTAAAGGAGGGAGATATGAAGCTAACTTTATCTGTTATAAAAGCAGATATAGGAGGTTTTGTAGGTCATTCCTCAGTACATAAAGATGTGGTTGATAAAGTAAAGGAAGTAGCTGAAGATGGAAAGGACAAAGGGATTATTAGAGATGTATCTGTTCTTGTTTGTGGAGATGATATTGCATTGGTAATGACACATACTAAAGGTATCGACTCTTCTGAAGTACATGAGCTTGCCTGGAATGCCTTTAAGGAAGGAACAGAGGTTGCTAAAAAACTAAAAATGTATGGAGCAGGGCAAGATCTTTTAGCAGACGCCTTTTCTGGTAATGTTAAGGGTATGGGACCCGGGGTTGCAGAGATGGAATTTGTAGAAAGAAAAAGTGAACCTGTAGTTATATTCTTTGCTGACAAAACCGCTCCAAGTGCTTGGAATCTTCCTTTATACGAAATTTTTGCTGATCCCATGAATACAGCAGGTCTTGTGATAGATCCATCTATGCATGAAGGTTTTATTTTTGATGTCATGGATGTTTATACAGGAATGGGAATTATGCTTAGAGCCCCTGAAGAATTGTATGATCTTTTAGTTTTTATAGGGGCAACAAGTAGATATGTAATAAGGGCTATTTACAGAAAATCAGATGGAGAAATTGCAGCTTCTGCTTCTACACAGAGACTTTCTCTTATGGCAGGTAGATATGTAGGAAAGGATGATCCAGTTCTTATAATAAGAGCTCAAAGTGGGTTTCCAGCTGTAGGGGAAATTTTAGAACCCTTTGCACGTCCTTGGTTGGTAGAGGGTTGGATGAGAGGTTCCCATACAGGCCCTCTTATGCCTGTTTCTTTTAAAAATGCTAAACCCACAAGATTTGACGGTCCACCACGTGTAATTGCTGCGGGATACCAAATAACTGATGGATATCTTATCGGACCCTCTGATCTCTTTGACGATCCTGCCTTTGATGAAGCAAGAAGACATTGTAATATTATGGCTGATATTTTGAGAAGACAGGGTATTTTTGAGCCTCATAGACTACCACCTGAAGAAATGGAATATACCACACTTCCTAAGGTATTAGAAAAACTGAAAGATAGATTTAAACTTGTAGAAACTAAGAAATGATCCAATCTTATGTTTTTGATTCCAAAGAATATAGTTTAGAAGACGAAATTAAGTTTCATTGTTATAAAGGAATAGTCTGTTTTAATAATTGTTGTTATGATGTTAAACTTGTTCTTTCTCCTTATGAATTTTTGAGATTAAGAAAAGCTCTCAATCTTGGTGTAGAGGAATTTATTGAAAAGTTTGGAGAATTTTATTTAGGAGAAGTAACTCAACTTCCTGTAATTTCCATAAATATGGATCCTTATTCTTTTGCTTGTCCTTTCTTAGATGAAGAAGAGGGATGTAAAATCTATAAAGATAGACCGGCCTCATGCCGTCTTTATCCACTTGCTCGATACCTGGTTGAAAATGAAAAAGGAGAAAAGGAAGAAATATTCAAAATAATAAGAGAAACCCACTGCAAAGGACATTATGAAAATCGCCCGATTAAAATTAAAAATTACCTTAAAGAACAGGAATTAGAACCCTATTTATATTTTAACGATCTCTGGGGAGAAATAGTAATAAAAAGACAAAAATTTGCCGATACTCCTTTAACCGGAGATATTCTTGATTTAATATTTTTAATAGCTTATAACCTCCCAGAGTTAAGGAAAAGCATAAAAGAGGGAGAAATAGAGGGTTTTTCTGAAGAATTTGCAGATTTATCTGATGAGGAGCTTTTAGAAAAAGGGTTAATCTTTATAAGAGATAAAATATTAACTGAGGAAAACCTCAATTGGTGAAAGATTAAAAATATGAAGATAGGAAAGGATCTGCAAGGAGAAATTAATATCATCCCCCTTGTAGATATAGTTCTTGTTATTCTTATTATTTTTATGATTACTGCTCCTCTCTTGACTTCAGGAATTGAAGTGGAACTTCCCAAGACTAAAGATATACCTATTTCTCAAAAAGAAGAACGACCCTTAAAGATAACTATAACCAAAGAAGGAAAAATAAAGCTTTATGGAGAGGAAATTACCTTAGATAGTTTAATTCTTTGGGTTGCTGAAGCAAAAAAGAATAAACTGATAAGGGAAATTCAAATTGAAGCAGATAAAAATTGCCCCTACGGAATTGTAGCAAAGGTTCTTTCTGAACTAAAAAAAGCTGGGATTGAAGAAGTGGGTTTATTAACCCAACCTGAAAGCTAATTTTATGTTTACTAAATATGATGTATTTTCTTATTTTCTGTCTATTTTAATTAATATTTTCTTTTTATTAGTCTTTTTTTCAGCTTTCAATCTTAAATTATCAAAGGAAGAAAAGGTGAGAATAAAACTTATTTCTTCATTTAATTTTGTTTCTCCCCCAGTCTCAACACCTTTAGAGGAAGCTAAAAAACCTGGGAATCTTATATCTTCATCAAAAGAGATTTATAAAGAAAATAGGATCTCTGAAGAAGAGGTTTTAAAAAAAAGATTAGCAGAAATTAAAAGTAAGATATCTAAAGGTACCTCCAAGACTGATTATTCTCTTTCTGAGAATGAACTTAGAGAAATTGAAAAGAGAATGTTAGCTTTTCAAAAAAGTAATGTTTCTTCAAAGGGTGCTCAATCCAGTCAGCTAAGCGCTTCTTCTGTAGGTACAACAGCTGTTAGCGAAGCCTTGGGAATTGAATATCTTCTTTTAATAAAAAGAAAGTTGCAAAATAATTTTGAAGTACCTATCTATTTGAGAAGCCAAAGAGAGCTTAATGCAATTGTTAGGATAGAAATATCTTCAGAGGGGAAAATTTTAAATTATGAATTTTTAAAAAAATCGGAAAATTCCGAATTTAATAAAGCAATAGAAAGATGTTTAAAAATTTCTTCTCCTTTACCTATAAATAAAGGTATCAAAATAATAGTTGAGTTTAAGGGAGAAGGTATAGGAAAAATAAAATAAAAAAGGGTGAAAAAATGATTAGATTAGCAGAAAGAGTAAAAAATCTTAAACCATCTGCTACTCTTGCAGTTGATGCTAAAGCTAAAGCATTAAAAGAATCTGGAATAGAGGTAATAAATCTTTCTGCAGGAGAACCAGATTTTGATACCCCAAATTATATTAAAGAAGCTGCTAAAAAAGCTCTTGATGATGGTATGACCAAATATGTAGCTACCCCTGGATTTTTAAGTTTAAGAAAAGCAATTTGCGAAAGACTTAAAATAGATTACGGTTTTGATTATACTCCAGAAGAGGTTCTGGTAACTACAGGCGCAAAACAAGCAATTTTTAACTTTCTTTTAGCGGTATTAAATAAGGGAGATGAAGTCTTAATTCTTTCTCCTTATTGGGTTTCTTATCCAGCTATGGTAGAAATTGCTGAAGGAATTCCCAAAATAATTTACTCATCTATGGAGAAAAATTTTGAACCAGATATTTTAGAGATAGAAAAAAATATTACTTCAAAAACTGTAGGGATAATACTCAACAGCCCATCTAATCCTACTGGACTTATTTATTCGGATGAGTTTTTAAAAGGGGTTGCAGAGCTGGTTAAAAAGTATGATCTTTGGGTTTTAAGTGATGATATTTATGACAAATTGAGATTTGATTTTAAACCCCCCAAAAATATTCTTTCTATTGCTCCTGAGTTAAAAGATAGAGTATTTATGGTAAATGGAGTTTCTAAGACCTATGCTATGACAGGATGGAGAATAGGGTGGTTAATAGGTCCTAAGGAAATAATTAAAATTTGTTCTAATATTCAAGGACAAAGCACTTCCCATGCTACAAGTTTTGCTCAAAAAGGGGCTGAAATTGCCTTAACCTCCCCTCAAGATGAAGTTGAAAAAATGTGTAAAATTTTTGCTCAAAGGGCTCAGTTTTTATCTCAGCTTTTAAGGGAAATACCGAGAATTAAATTTATACCACCTCAAGGAGCTTTTTACTTATTTGTTAAGGTTTCAGCTTATTTTAATAAAAAAACTCCTGAAGGTAGAGAGATAAAAGATTCGGTTAGTTTTTCTGAATATCTTCTTGATTCAGCAAAAGTTGCTGTAGTTCCGGGAATTGCTTTTGGAGATGATGAATTTATAAGAATTTCCTTTGCAAATTCAGAAGAAAATCTTAAGAAAGCAGTTTTTGAAATTAAAAGAGCTTTGGAAAAACTTAGTTAATTTTTAATTAGGGCAAATTAATCTTTTTTCTTCTTTAACAAGTTTTCCGTATTCATAATATTGAACAGTTACCCATTCACAACTTCCTTCTGATTTTACAGGTTTGGCATAGACTTTCTGGATTTTATCTTCACTTATGTAAGTGACAGGTTTTTTGGTTGTAGCAGCTTCTTTTGCAGCTTTATCCATAATATAACCAGCTGTTCCGCCAACTAAAGCTCCTGCTGCAGCACCTATCACTGCTCCTCTCCAGCGATTATTTTTGTCTATAAGAGCTCCAAGAGCAGCTCCAGCTACTGCTCCAATAGCAGCTCCTTCTTTAGTTTTTTCCCCTGTTTCAGGCATACAACCTGAGAAAATAGTAAAAGAGAAAAAGATTATTATTAGAAAACTAAACCATCTTTTCAAGAACAACTCTTTCATTTTTTACCTCCTATAGCTTACAGGTTTAATATTATTATTTACCTTTGTGTTCAAAAATCAAGTACTTTAAAATTGGATAATTTAGATTAAATTTACGAAGATGGAATTTATTTTACAAGTTATCAATCAAACACTTTCCTTTTTTGAAAAAAGTGGATATTGGGGAATATTTTTTTTAATGGCTTTAGAGTCAACATTGGTCCCTATTCCCAGTGAGATAATTATTCCCCCTGCAGCTTATTTAGCCTATAAAGGTAGTTTATCTCTTTCTGGAGTTATCTTATCCGGCACTTTAGGAAGTTTAGCAGGTTCCCTATTTAACTATTTTATGGCTCTAAGAATTGGTCGCCCTTTAGTGATCTATTTTATTAAAAAATATGGGAAATTTCTCTTAATTACAGAAAAGGCATTTTATAAAGTAGAAGATTTCTGGAACAATCATGGACATATAAGCACATTTATAGGAAGACTTCTTCCCGGTTTTAGACATATAATTTCTATACCTGCAGGTTTTGCTAAAATGAATTTATATCTCTTTTCTTTTTTTACTATTCTTGGAGCAGGGATTTGGTGTAGCTTTTTAGCTTTTTGTGGCTACTTTTTTGGCAAAAATGAAGTACTTCTTAAAGAATATCTCCAAAAAGGGTCTTATGGATTTATAGTTTTTTGTATCATTTTAATTGTTTTCTATATAAAATTTAAGTTTAAAAAATAAACTAATTTTCTGAATAGGCATTAACTATTTTTGAGTCACGGGGAGGAACAAAGGTAAATAGATTATTTTCCAAACTAATATTGTATTCCAAGTTTTTGAATACTATTTTTATTTTTTCTCCTGCTGTATTTATGAAATAGAATTCCCTTACTTCGCCTGTATTCAGATTAACAGTTAAAATTATTTTTTCTATATAAGGATCTTTTGTAATTGGAAGAAAAGAGATTTTCCATTCTTTTTTGCTTAAAATTTCATAACTTTCAAGTTTTAAATCCTTTTTAATACTTCCTCTTCCATTCATAAAACCAAGTGCCAGCTGAGAAGGTATTACCTTTCCAGAGGAACAGATTAAGACCTCTTTTTCTTCTGGATAATAAATGAAAACACGAACTCCATCTGAGATTATTAAAAATTTTTCTGGGCTTTTATATTCCCAGCGGAATTTTCCTGGTTTTTTAATCCAAACCTTTCCAGTTCTTATCTCTTTACTTCCGTCTAAAAAAACAGTTTCTTGTATAAAATTTGCTTTTATACTTTTTATGTTTTCATAAAAATATTGAATTTTCCCAAGGACCTCATCAATATTTTGTGCCCTTAAAGAATTTAAATTACCTACGAGGGCCAATAACAGTACGAGGACGGACACCATCACTCGGACCAACAATTCCCTCCTCCTCCATTCTTTCTACTAATCTTGCAGCTCTATTATACCCTATTTTTAATTTTCTTTGAAGCATGGAAACAGAAATTTTTCCGTATTTATAAGCGATCTTTAAAGCTTCTTCGTAAAGCTCGTCTTCAAAGGAATCATTTTTTTCTGAAATATATTCCTCTTCCTCGTAACTCTTAAAATCTGCTAAATATTTAGGTTCACCAGAGGATTTTAAATATTCTACTATATTTTTTATTTCCTTTTCCGAAACGAAAGGGGCATGAATTCTTTCTAAATGAGATGATCCAGGTGGCATAAAAAGCATATCTCCTGCTCCAAGAAGTCTTTCAGCACCCTGAGTATCAAGTATGGTTCTTGAATCAACTTTTGAGGTTACCTGAAAAGAGATGCGTGCAGGAAAATTAACCTTTATAGTTCCTGTTATAACATCTACAGAAGGTCTCTGAGTGGCAACAAGTAAATGTATTCCCGCTGCTCTTGCCATCTGTGCAAGCCTTGTAAGAAGTGTTTCTACTTCCCTTAAAGAGATAAGCATAAGATCTGCTAATTCATCAATAATTAACACAATATAGGGCATTTTTTCTTCAAAGTTTTCATTATAGGACTCCAGATTTCTTGTTCCTACTTCTTCAAAAATCTCGTATCTTCTTTCCATTTCATTTACTAACCATCTCAAGGCTTTAGTTGCAGTTTTAGGATCTAAAACTACAGGATGAAGTAGATGGGGAATACCTTCGTATACTGAAAGCTCAATCCTTTTAGGATCTATCATTAAAAACTTAACTTCTTCAGGGGTGCTTTTATAAATAAGGCTTAATATAACGCTATGAAGAAAAATACTTTTTCCCGAACCAGTACTTCCTGCTATCAAAAGATGAGGAAGTTTTCTTAGATCTGTTATAACAGGATTACCAGAAATATCCTTTCCCAGTGCTATAGTTAAGGGAGAGTTAGAATTTTTAAAGGCTTGACTTTGAAGGATTTCCTTAAGATAAACCAATTCTCTTTTAGGATTTGAAATTTCAATTCCAACCACATCTTTTCCAGGAATTGGTGCTACAATTCTTACACTTTTTGCTGATAAACCTAAAGCAAGGTCATCTACCAAGTTGATAATTCTACTAAGTTTTATTCCAGGAGCAGGCTTAAATTCAAAAACTGTAATAACTGGACCAGGATTAATTCCTACAATCTCGCCTTCTATACCAAATTCCTTTAATTTTGATATAAGAATAAGGGCCCTTTCTTTTAATTCTTCAGATCTTGTATGATGGGAAAATTTAGGAAAGTCGTTTAAAAGTTCTAAGGGAGGAGGGAAAATTTTTTTCTTCTCTTCTTCTTTTAGATTTTTTTCAGGCTCTAAAGAATAACTGTGTTTTTCTGTTTCTAAAGTCTTTTTTAATTTTAAAGACCCTTTCATTTTGGTAGAAATATTTTCAGGGATTCCAAAACCAATAAGTAAAATAAAAATTAAATATGAAATAATTAAGAAAAAGAATCCAGGTAAGCCTAAATAGTAAATCAAGAAAGAGGAAAGTTCCCCAATTAATCCACCATTGAGAGGATATTTTCCAAAAAGATAACCACTTTTTATACCAGCATTTTGAAAAATAAAAGATAAAATTAAGGAAAGCCAAATAAGAATAAGGAAAAAAATCTTGAGAAATTTTTTAAAAGGGGTTCCTATAAAGTATGCAAAAACACCAAAGAAAAGGATTGGTGGAAGAAACAAGACTGGAAAGCCGAATAAAAAAAAGAATAAAGAAGCTAAATATGCACCTAAAAGACCTCCTAAGTTTTTAACTTCCTGGGCTCCAGATACACCTATTCCAGGATCATAAGGATTAAATGAATAAATTGAGATTACAATAAATAGGACACCAAGTAGCAAAATTATAAAAATTAGACCTCTTTTTAGAGACATACTCAAGATTATTAAAAAACAAATTTTTTCAAATAATTTTAGTATAACTCATCTTAAATAGCAACACAACGAATTGCCTCATTAAAAATCTAAAGGAAATTTTATCGATGCCTCATATAAAAATCTAAAGAAAAAATTAAAATGTCCCCTAATTTCACTTAGGGGAAGAAGTTGGCTATTCAAATTGATGTCAAATCTAAAATTAAGCGCAAAAGAAAACCCATCTACGACGAAAAAGTAAAAAAGGCTTTAATTAATCTCTGGAAAATCTCTTATTTCCCCTGTGGAAAAAGACTTAAGGCTATTTTGCCTAAAATAATACCTAAGCTTAAGTTCTTTAATGAGTTTACTTTTGAAAAAGAAGTAGAAGAGAAACTTCTCAAAATTAGCGCAGCAACCATTGATAGAATTCTCTCTTCTGAAAAAGAGAAACTCAGTTTAAAGGAAAGAAGTAAAACCAAGC
>PNIK01000080.1 GCA_002877985.1 Thermodesulfobacterium geofontis
ATTTTTTGCAGAATATGATGGTCCAAGAACGAGAAAAGTATATATAAAATTTATAGAAGGGTAAATTATGAAACCAAAATTCTTAATTCCCTTTATAATTATTATTTTAAGTATAGCTTTATTTTCTTGTGTAGCACAAAAGGAATATTATTCAGAAAAGGCTGCCTCTCATAAAGAACTAGCTAAAATTTACATTAAAGAAAACAGATATACTGAGGCTTTAAATGAACTTGAACTGGCTAAAAGTGCTGATAAATGTGATCCTGAGATATATAACCTTCTTGGACTTGTCTATATGGGAAAATATGAATATTCAAAAGCTGAAGAAAATCTAAATGAAGCTATAAAATTAGATCCCAATTATTCTGAAGCTTATAATAACTTAGGTTCTCTCAAAATGTTACAAGGAAAATATACAGAAGCTATTGAATATTTTAATAAAGCTCTTAAAAATACTTATTATGTAAACTCTTTTATTGCTCGTACTAATCTTGGTTGGGCTTATTATCAATTAAAAGACAAAGATAAAGCTATTTCTTATCTTCTTGAAGCATTTAGAGAAAATCCCCGCTATCCTAAAACTCTTATTTATTTAGGACTTATATATTTAAATGAAGGTGATTTAAATTCAGCTGAATTTTATTTTCAGCAAGCTTTAAAATTAGACAAAACTTCTGGAGAAGCAAGATATTATCTGGGAGAAATTTATTTTAGAAAAGGAGATAGAAGTAAGGCAGAAGAATTATGGCAATCCATAATTTATTTGAGCCCAGATAGTGAATGGGCAAATAAAGCAACACAGAGAATCTTTTTATTAAAAAAGACTTCTTAATTTTTAAAAGTAAGAACTTTCTTTTTTAGCTCTTCCCCTTTTTCTTTAAAGGCTTCTAAACGATTTAAAGCTTTAAGTAAAGCTTTTAAGCTCGCAATTACTATATCTCCGTCTTTCCCAAGACCAGCAGTTCTTAATCCCTTTTCATCCTCAATAATCAAACCGCAAACTCCTTCTGCTGTGGTGCCTCCTGTGAGGGCACTTATATGAAAATCTATAAGATTTAAAAATTCCTTTCCCTCTTTTTTATCAAAAGAATAACCAAGAGCTTCTGCTACAGCTTTGTAAGCTGCATCAATAGGTCCTACTCCAAGCCCAATAGAAACTTTTTTACCCTCTCGTTTATCTTTTATTTCCACTTGAGCAATAGGCTTTAAGGATCCACTATAAACGCTTATAACTTGTGAGGAAACAAGTTGATATCTATATTCTTTTTCTAAAAAGAGATCTATAAGTATACCCTCCAAATATTCATCATCTATCTTTTTAAGCACATCCTTTATCTCAGTACGAAATTTTTCAAAAATTTGGCTTAAAACTTCCTCATCAAATTGCCAGCCCTTACTTTTCAATTTAAATCCTATAGCATGTCTTCCAGAATGTTTCCCAAGAACAATAGCAGAACCTGTCCATCCCACATCTTCTGGATTTATAATTTCGTAGGTTGATCTTTCGCAAATTATTCCATGTTGATGAATTCCTGACTCATGGGCAAAAGCATTTGCTCCTACAATAGCTTTATTGGGTTGAACAAACATTCCGGTATATTTGGAAACAAGCTGACTTGTAGGAACTATTTTCTTTGTATTTACATTAATTTGAAGAGGATAACCTAATTTCTTTTCAAAAAAATCTCTTCTTGTTTTAAGGGTCATTATAATTTCTTCTAAAGCTGCATTTCCAGCTCTTTCTCCGATACCATTTATTGTTCCTTCTACCTGAGTTGCTCCTGCTAAAATAGCAGAAAGAGAATTAGCAACTGCTAAACCGAGGTCATTATGGCAATGAACCGAAATTCTTAAATTACCATTCCTTAATGCTTCTTCATAACCAGCAAAAATAAGTTTTTCTATTAAAAATTTAATAAGATTATAATATTCATGAGGAACTGTGTATCCAACTGTATCTGGAATATTAATAGTTTTGGCTCCAATTTTAACAACCTCTAAAACTACCTGAGCCAAATATTCCCAATCACTTCGGGTAGCATCTTCAGCTGAAAATTCTACATCCGGACAAAAAGAAAGTGCATATTTTACTGCTTCTTTAGCTATTTCTAAAACTTCATTTCTGCTTTTTTTAAGCTTATATTTTAAATGAATATCTGAAGTAGCAATAAAAGTATGAATTCTTGGAGATTCAGCCTCCTTTAAGGCTTCCCAAGCAACCTCTATATCTTTTTTGTTTGCCCTTGCTAAAGCAGCAATAGTTACTCCTTTAATTTCTTTGGCAAGTGTTTTTACTGCCTCAAAATCTCCAGGTGAAGTAATAGGAAATCCACCCTCAATAACATCTATACCTAATTCTGCAAGAGCTCTGCCTATTTCTACCTTTTGTTTTAAATTTAAAGAAACTCCGGGAGATTGTTCCCCATCTCTTAAAGTAGTATCAAAGAAAATTATCCTTGGATTCAAAAGCTCACCTCCTTTAAACCATTATTTATTTAAAAAATTTTACTCCCTTTTTAGATTTTGCCAATTATACAAAGACTTGCAAAAATTTAAATTTGGGATTTATTGAAAATTAATAAACTTTATAAGGGGGAAAAATAATGATTATTATTATGGAGCCTCACATTACTAAAGATAGCCCAGAATTTATGTCTTTAATGACCTATTTAGAACGATTTCCTCATTTGCAGATAAAGGTTATGGAACACAAGGGGGTTACCCGGAACCTTTTAGAAATCCATCTTATAGGAGAAGATTATATGGTATCTCAGGAAGATTTAGAAAGCTTACCAGGTGTTGAGAGAGCAATAAGAGTAACTGCAAAATATAGATTAATTGGGAGACATGGTATATTAGGTGATTTAGGTTTTGAATATAAGGGAATTCAATTTAATCAGGATTCCTTCCATATTTTTGCTGGTCTTTGTGCAGTAGATACTTATGAAAATGTGGAAAAAGTTTTTAAAGCTCTGAAAGAAAATAATGTATGCTGTGCCCGCATGGGAGCTTATAAACCAAGAACTTCTCCTTATGATTTTCAAGGACATGGGAAAGAATGTCTTCCATGGCTTTTCGATTTAGCAGGAAAATATGAAATTAAAGTTATTGTAATGGAAGTTCTTTCTCCCCATCACATAGATGAAATAAGAGAAGCCCTAGATCTTACAGGAAATCCCTGTGGTGTAATTTTACAAATAGGAACAAGAAATGCTCAAAATTTTGAATTATTAAAAGCAGTGGGTAAACAACATGATTTCCCTATTCTTTATAAAAGAGGATATGGACTTTCTTTAGAAGAAAGTCTTAACGCTGCTGAATATATTGCCTCAGAAGGAAATACTAACATTATTTTTTGTTTAAGAGGAGTGAGAACCCATTTAGGAGATCCTCACAGAAACTTAACTGATTTTGCCCATGTTCCTGTAGTTAAAAGATTAACAAGACTTCCTGTATGCATTGATCCATCTCATCCCATAGGAACAAGAGTAAAGTCTTCAGACGGAATAAGAGATATTTATCATGTAACTGCTCAAGGAGTTATAGCTGGTGCAAACGCAATTCTTGTAGAATTCCATCCAGAACCTGACAGGGCTCTTTGTGATGGACCACAAGCTATTCCACTTTCAGAGCTTTCTCTTTTTTTGGACTATGTTTATAAAGTTAGAGAAACCTATTTAGAATTGAAAAAAATGGTAAATCAAAAGTAAAAATTTACTTTTTAGTTTTCAAAAGTTTTATTATACTTTTTGCAAATTCTTCTGCAGCTTGAGGGCCTGAAGCTGTTATTATTTTTCCATCAATTTCAACCGATCTTCCGGTATAATAAGCACCTTTTTCTTCTAAAACCTTTCCTTCTGATACCCAAACAGTTGCCTTCTTTCCTTTCAATACACCAGCTTCAGCCAAAATTCTTGGAGCAATACAGATAGCCGCCAAAACTTTACCTTGAGAAACTGCCTCTCTTGCTATTTTATGAGCTATAGGATGATTAAAATATTCCTGTGCACCTACCCCTCCAACAAAAACTATGGCAGAATAATCTCCTATTTTTACTTTATCAATCAAAATTTGAGGTGTAACAACAGCACCAAGCATACCTTTAGATGGTTTTAAGGAAGTTGAAGCTATAACTACCTCATATCCTTCTTTTTCAAAAAGCTTTTTTGGAATTAACAACTCTTCGTCTCTAAAATTTTGAGAAGCAATAATCATAAGGATTTTTTGGATATCCTTGGCAAAACCTGGAAAAACATAAAAACTAAAAATGATTAAAAAAAGAATTAACCTAAGAAAATTTTTCATGTTTTCACCCCGTTTTTCAAACTTTTTTTTACCAATAATAATAATTTTAATTAAGAATTCCTAATTAAGTCAAGAGGGCGAATTGCCTCATTAAAAATCTAAAGGAAATTTTATCGATGCCTCATATAAAAA